>CAYOBD010000356.1:0-2200 GCA_964402005.1 uncultured Eggerthellaceae bacterium | reverse complement strand
ACGCGGAGAGATGTCCGAGCTGGCCGAAGGAGCACGATTGGAAATCGTGTATACGCCGAAAGCGTATCCGGGGTTCGAATCCCCGCCTCTCCGCCAGAAAACAGCAAGCGTCCCGACGAGGGGCGCTTTTCTTTTCCGGGGAGGTCCCCGGGGATTCGGCGCTAAAGCGTACCTTCGGCAACCCGCGAGGGGCGAAATGCCCGGTGGGCATTTCGCGGCCGAGCCCGCAGGGCGAGGCCCTGCGGATCCGCGCAGCGGATACGCGGAATCCCCGCCTCTCCGTGAAGTGGACCCCTGATTCCGCACAACCCTATGCGGCGGGCGTCTTGCAAATGATAACCTAATCCGTCGAGCCTTCTTCACCGCCAGCTTTCGTGTCGTAGAAGTCGGAATCGTACACGGACAGCTCTAGGCAGATGCCGTCGTCGTCTGGTTCTGCGAGAATCTCCGAGGCGGTCGCCTCCCTCGCGTCCTGGTCTTTCATGAACACCATCGCCGTGACCTTGTCCTCGGGGTCGTACGCGGCGAGCGCCACCATCAGGTCGTTGACCGTCTCTATGCGGCCGAGCATAAGCCGTCTCCTTCCCGTCGCGCCAGCTTGGCTGCGTATTCGACCGGGGTCAGCCAGCCCAGCCGCTCCTGCCCCCGCTCGTTATTGTAATAGTCCACGTAGTCGTCGACGAGGGCGGCGATCTCGTCGTGGGCCATGCCGTCCGTCGCCGGGATCTGCTCCTTCATCCTGCCCCAGAACGACTCGATCGGCGCGTTGTCCCAGCAGCAGGCCTTCCTCGACATCGACTGGTTGATGCCGAGCTCCGCGAGCTTGTCGCGGTAGGCGCGCGCCGTGTAATGGACGCCCTGGTCGCTGCACGCCCAGATGTCGCCGGGCAGGTCGTACGACTTGAGCTGGTCGTAGGTGTCCAGCACGAACTGCTCCTCCATGGAGTCCGACGTCACGTGGGCGAGCACGACGTCGGTCTCGCAGTCGATGACGCCCGACAGGTAGCTGAACCCGTCGCGGCCGGGCAGGTAGGTTATGTCGGTCGAGACGACCTTGAGCGGCTCGCCGCGGCGGAAGTCGCGGTTCACGGCGTTGGGCGCGACCTTCGGCTGGCCGTCGGTCCCTATGGGTTTGTACGGGTTCTTCCGCTTGCGCTTGGGCGCCAGGCCGTACTTGCGCGTTATGCGCTGCACCTTCTTGCGGTTCATCACGACCTTCTGCGTCCGGCGAAGGCAGTCGACGACCTGGCGGCTGCCCTTCTTGAAGCCCCGGTGCCTGTAGGCGGCCTCGACCTGGGACTTCGCCTCGAGGTCGGCTTCCTCGCGCTCGGCGCGCCTGGGGGCTGCGGCGACCCAGTCGTAGTAGCCGCGCCGGGAAACCTCCAGCGCCTCGCATGCGGCGCTCACGTTGAACCTGGGGTCATCGGCCTTGAGCTGGGAGATCAGCTCGAACCTCTCCGACTTCTCCGTCGTCTGCGGGGCGCGCTGGGTCCTCCTCGCCAGCGTGCCAAGTGCTTTTAAAGCCTTCACCTGGGCCTCGAGGGCGGCTATCCTCGCCGCCTGGGACGCTATGATCTTCTCCTCGCGCGTCTTGGCGCGCGCCTTCTGCTTGGCCAACTTCTCCTCCAGGGTCGCGACCTCGCGACGGCGGATCTCGCGCTGCCGCTCGACCGCCTCGCGCTTCTCGCGCTTGATTGTATCGATTCTGTTGCGGTGGCGCACCTGCGGCGCGTCGGTGCCAGCGAGCGCGCCCTTGGCCTCGGCCTCCTTCCAGTGGTAGACCGCCCGCTCGATGCGCTTGTAGCCGATCAGCGACGACGGCAGGCCGGCGCTTGCGAATATGGCGCCGGGCTTCTCGCCGGCGTGGTAGCGGCGCATGCACTCCTCCTTGAACCGCTTGCTGTACACGATGGACTTGGCCCTCACCTCGTCGACCGCATCGAGCGAGAGGAGGTATGCGCGCTCCTCCGCCGTGAACTTCCCGTTTTCCATATCGGGCCCTTTCTCTTCGGGTCCGCCGCCGATTCGCGTTTTATCCGGAATCGCAATTCAGTGTGCGGAATGCGGGGTCCAAGTCAGGTTGCAGACGCAATCAGTCTCGCTCGATTCCCCTTGCATCATGTGGGGTGGGGGTTTGTTGGGGTTGTAGCGTATACTGCTTAGGTATGGATACTACTAAGCTTGATAGGATTAAGAGGGA
>CAYOBD010000355.1:0-2207 GCA_964402005.1 uncultured Eggerthellaceae bacterium | reverse complement strand
TACGGGGCGCTTCCCACATTTTGTTTTCGTATTTTGCTTTCCGTATTCAAGTTTGCGTGGGGTCAAGCCAACGAGCTCGAGTGGAGGCGAAGAAATGGCACGCTTTTGCCAAGCGTGTATTATCCCTTTGCAAAAATGCACGAGGGCTGATTTTCGGCACGATGGTCGCTTCCGTCGTTGTTGCCTAGCGGCGGCGTTTGCGTTTGCTGCCTCGTTTGATGTGCACCAAAAGCGTGAGGATTGCGGCGACGGCGCATGATGCGGCCAAGCTCGCGAACATCATCTGCGGGCTGCCCACCTGCAGAAGCGCGCCGCTTACGATGGGGCTTACGGCCGTGCCCAGATCCATGCCGATGTAGAACGTATTAGACGCGCGCCCGAGGTGGTCCATATCGACGCCGCGCACGGCTTCGGCTTCCAATGCGCTGCGGGCGGCAGACTGCCCGATGCCCATGCCGACGGCTGCCAGCACGACAAACGGCGCGGTGGGGAAGAACACGAGCAGGACAACGGTTGCGGCGGCGAGCAGCAGACCGGGCAGAGCCACGGCGGTGACGCCCATCGAATCCGAAAGCCTGCCGGCGAAGGGCCGCGACGCCAGGGCGCACAGTGCGAATACGGTGAAATAGAGTGGGCCGGATTCGAGATAGCCCATGTCGGTGACGGTCACGGTCATCGCCATGAATGCGGCATGCGGCCAAATGGTGAACAGCGCGATGAACGCAAACGGAATGGCGGGTGCATAGAACGCGCTGTTGAACAGGCGGGCGAACGCGCTGTGTTTTGTGGGGGAGGCATCTGCGTCGGAGGAGGCGTTCTCTTCGCCGCTTGCGTCGGCGCGTTTCTTGCTTTTTGGCAGCGCACGTGGCGGCTGCTTGTAGAAGAGCGCTAGCACAAATCCGATGCCGCACAACGCTGCCGATGCAAAGAAGCAAGGGCCATAGCCGAATGCGGCCGAAATGGCCGTGCCGGTGGCGGGGGCTATGGCCATGGCCAATGTGTTCATGAGCCCAATGAGCCCGATTGCAGATCCGATACGCTCTTGCGGCACGGCCATCGCAGCGAGGGACGCCACGCTCACGGACTTGAATGCGAGGGCGACGCCTTGAAGCGCATGGAATGCCCCGATCATGAAAGGCGTAGTGGAAATCGCCATGCCGAACGATGCAATCGTGAACACGGCTGATGACAGAATGAGCAAATGCTTTTTGCTGACGCGATCGGACACGAATCCGCTGACCGGCCGCAAAAACATGGCCGCCAGCGTGCTCACGCCTACGATGAAGCCCGCAACGGAAAGCGTTGCGCCCAGCTCTACGGAGAAATTTGTTAAAACGGGACGCGTAAGAAAGCTGCCGATCTGGAGCATTCCCTCCACGATGAGCAGCTGGACGAAGAATCTATTCCAGATGGTTGGTTTACGTTGTTGTTCAGGCATGCATCCATTCTAGCGTCGTGTGCCAAACGTTGCCGATTTGCACGAAATCCGAACATTGTGGTAGGGAGTTTGGCGCGGAGTCTGATAGGAGGCCTGATGGAGAATCTGGCAGAGGGCCTAGCGGGGTACGATGGCGAGCCTAGTGGGGGTTTGGCGCGAAGCTCGACGGGGGTCCGATGGCGAGCCTGACGGGGAGTTTGGCAAGAAGTCTGGCGGGGAGCCTGGCAGGGCTCCAAGGCTTGTCCTTTTGATGCCAAAAAAGCCCCGTCGAGAGCACTCTTGTCACGATTCACTTCGCCGACACTTGACCCATATGAAAAACGCCCCATAAAGGGGCGTCTCTCGTTGTGATTCGCTCTGGTTGAAATTACGCGCCGGGGGCCTTCGGGGCGGCAGGGGCGGCAGGGGCACCAGGAGCGCCAGGGGCCTTCGGGGCACCGGGAGCGCCAGGAGCGCCGGGGGCACCAGGCCTGCCGGGGGCACCAGGAGCGCCGGGAGCGCCAGGAGCACCAGGGGCGCCGGGGATGTCGCCATCGATTTCAACAGCTGATGGTCTGAAGCACATGACAGTTCCTTTCTCGCATTACATATGCAGAATCTCTCCGCTGGATAATAATATCGGTAACTAGGAGATTTAACAAGTATTGTCACTGTGCAAATACTTACAAAATTCATTTAACGAATCGGTAGACGGTAACAGTGGTATAAGGCGCGGCTTGATTTGTAAAGTCAGCCGAACACCCTGAGAGAATGATGCGTTTGCACAGCT
>CAYOBD010000354.1:0-2225 GCA_964402005.1 uncultured Eggerthellaceae bacterium | reverse complement strand
CATGTTGATGCCCGCGCGCGTGGATCCAACATTCACGGATGCGCACACGCGTTCGGTCGTGGCCAGCGCATGCGGAATCGATTCCATCAGCTTGTTATCAGCTTCGGAGGCGCCCTTGTGTACAAGCGCGCTAAAGCCGCCGACGAAATCGACGCCCACTTCGTGCGCTGCGCGATCCATGGCGCGCGCGATGGGTGACAGGTCGCTTTGCGCGATGGCGGCGCTGATTTCGGCGATCGGTGTGACGGCGATGCGCTTGTTAACGATGGGAATGCCGTACTCGCGTTCGAGCTGTTCGACGGTAGGCACCAGGTGTTCGGCGACGCTCGTCATGCGGTCGTACACGCGCGTGGCAGCTTTGTCCACATCGCGTGCGCCGCAGCCGCGCAGGTTCATCGACAGCGTGATCGTGCGGATATCCAGGTGCTGTTCGGCCACCATGGCCAATGTTTCGGCAACTTCTGCAGGTGTTATCTGCATGTGTCCTCCTCATGCGTGAAATGCGTTCCTGCAAGTATAGCGAAAGTTGCAGGGTGTGCCGGAAGAAGGGAGGCGGTCAGGATGCGCCAGCGCAATGAGCGGACATTTTTTGAGCTTCGTTTGCTTTCGGCATCATTTGCTCAAATCGCATTCTTCGACAACGAAAAAATGTACGCTAATATGCGCAATAGTCCGTGCAAAGCATCTGCAAATACCAGAAACTTGCGTCGATTCCGACAAAGCAGGCAGGCTCTCAGTCGGTTATCATATGCTGGTTAGCACGAAATGTAAGTTCAGCCTATCGGAGGGAGAAATAGCATGCTTACACCGCGCGAAAACATCATGGCCATCATGGCCGGCGAGCAGCCCGATGCCTATATGGACATCATGGACATCGTCCAGATCTGCCCCGACCCCATCTTCCTGCGCGACATGTGCCCGCATGACGGCAGCCGCTTCCAGGACTCCTGGGGTGTGTGGAAGCACTTCCCGGAGGATCAGCCCGGCGAGACGCCGCTGAACAGCACGCCCGACCTGCAGGTGCTGCATGACATCCTGGATTGGGAAGAGGAAGTAACCATTCCGCCACTGGACAATCTGGATTGGTCGCTGGCTGAGGGCTTCGCTGCGAACGTCGATCGCAACATGCAGATGGTGTGCTACTTCAACACCACCGGTCTGTTCGAGCGCCTGCACTTCCTGATGGGCATGGAGAATGCACTGTGCGCCTATCTCGAGGATCCCGAGGAGGTCTTCGCATTCCTGACCAAGGTCAAGGATTACAAGATCGAGAACATCCGCTTGGCCAAGAAGCACCTGAACCCTGACGTGATCTTCTATCAGGACGACTGGGGCTCCAAGCAGAACCTGTTCCTGCCGCCGGACACGTGGCGCGAGATCATCAAGCCGCTGCAGCAGGAGATTTCCGATGCCATTCACGAGTGCGGCATGCTTTACATCCATCACTCCGACTGCTACTGTGCACCGATCACCCGCGACATGGTCGAAATCGGCATCGACGTATGGCAGGGCGTTATCCCCGAGAACCCGATCGAGGAGATTCAGAAGGACACGCGCGAGAACTGCGAGCATCAGCTGTGCATGCAGGGCGGCATCGACACGCCGCGCGTCGACTTCGAAGGCGCCGATGAGGAGTTCGTCCGCGCATGCGTGCGCGAGGACGTGGACCGCGTGCTGCCCGGCGGCCGCTTCTTCGTGGGCTGCACCGGCGGCCGTGCCTTCTACGAGCCGAACAACACCTGGCTGCAGGACGAGCTGCGCCACTATGTGCGCCAGTGGGCTGTCGAGCATCCGGTTGGACCGATGCCCTCCGACGACTTCGATCTGGACACGTTCCTGGGCTACTACGGCGACAAGGTCATCCTGCCGTCCGAGAACGCGTAAGCGCACGAACGCATACAGCTTTGCAAGTGCGGCTCCTTCGGGGGCCGCACTTTTTTAGCGCCACGCTAGCCTTCGCCTGCTGCTCTGCCTCAGGCAATTAAACCCAGTGCTTGTTCGGCTTTTATGCAGGAATAATTCAGTCCCAACAACGAAATCCGGGGAAAAGAGCCAAAAAATCGCTTCATTTGGTGAATTGTCAGAAACGCAAACAGGCAACGATTTGCGAAATGCCTGTTCGCGGGTTTCAACATGGCACCTAAAGCCGAAAAAGAGATGGTTTGCGCGGTTAGATTCACCAAATGAAGCGATTTTTTGGCTCTTTTCCCCGGATTTCGTTGTTG
>CAYOBD010000353.1:0-2237 GCA_964402005.1 uncultured Eggerthellaceae bacterium | reverse complement strand
GGCAACCGCGTCCAGCATGCCCTGCGTGCAGACACGCCCGCCGAGCAGAAGGCGATCAAGGCAGCTGCCGAGAGCTTCCGCGTGAATCCTGCCTTCGATAGCGAGAAGGTCATCACCGAGCTTGCGACGGGCGAAGCTCTCATCAGCTTCCTCGACGAAAAGGGAACGCCGGGCATCGTCCAACGCGCCATGGTCATAGCGCCTGCCTGCTCCATGGACAAGGCACCCGACGAAGCGAAGTTCTACATCAAGTCGAACGACATGCTCCGCTCGCGCTATGGCGCCACCGTCGATCGCGAGAGCGCTTACGAGATCCTCAATGCCACGGCGATTGCCGCTGCGGAAGCTGCCGAACAGCGCCGCATTCTCGAGGAAGAAGCGCTCCAACGCATCGCAGAAGAGAAGGAAGCCGAGAAGCAGCGCCTTGCAGAAGAGAAGGAAGCGGAGAAGCAAAGGCTTGCCGAGGAAAAGGCTGCGGAGCGCCAGCGCATAGCAGAAGAGAAGGCCGCTGAACGTCAGCGCATCGCCGAGGAAAAGGCTGCGGAGCGCCAGCGTATCGCCTACGAGAAGGAAATCCAACGACAGCGTATCGCTGCTGAAAAGGAAGCGGAACGCCTGCGCAAGGAAGCCGAGAAGAAGGCCGCTGCCGAGGCGAAGCAGAAGCAGAAGTTCATAGATGCTGCACTCACCTCTGCGAGCCGCACACTTGGCACGAGTGCCGCACGCGGCATCCTGGGCATGCTCATCAAAAAGTAGCTGCGAAGAGCTCCAGATAACGAACGGGCGGTCAATCGACCGCCCGTTTCTTTTGCCATTATGCAAGGCGTGGCTTTGCACCGCAACCATGATACGGGGCAAGTTATGCTTGCAGCATGTCCTTCGCACGCGTCAACAAGATATCGGCGATATCGTCCTTGGACATCAACGGAAGGTGCTCGCATGCGCCGTCCGTTACGAGCATGACCTCGTTTGCATCCGTCCCAAAGCCCTTCCCGTCACCAACCAAGTTTCCAACGATCATGTCTGCATGCTTGGCAGAAAGCTTCTTGCGGGCATGCGCTTCAACGTCTTCGGTTTCCGCTGCAAACCCCACGACAACCTGGCCGTCCTTCTTGCCTGCGGCAACCGTGGCGATTATGTCCGGGTTCTGAACGAGTTGAAGAGAAGAAAGCGCTTCATCGTCTTCGCCCTTCTTCAGCTTCCTGTCAAAACACTCGGCAGGGCGATAATCGCTGACAGCAGCCGTGAAAATGGCGATGTCGGCAGCCTCAAATGCCTCTTCGACCGCATCGAGCATCTGCAAGGCCGTAGATACACGAATGGTCTGCGCTCCTGCGACATCGTCAAGCGCGACGGGTCCCGTCACAAGCGTGACCTGGGCACCGCGCTGCACGGCAGCTTCGGCTATGGAGAACCCGGTCTTCCCCGAAGACGGGTTCGAAATGTACCTGACCGCATCGATGGGCTCAACGGTCGGCCCAGCCGTTACGAGAACGTGCACGCCTTCCAAATCGCGCACGATTCCCAAACGCTCCAACACGTATGTTGCAATCACCGCAGGGTCGGCCAACCGGCCCTTCCCCACGTCTCCACAAGCAAGGTATCCCGTCTCGGAATCGACGAAACCTATTCCACGTTTCGCAAGCGTTTTCATGTTCTCCTGCGTTGCCGGGTTTTCGTACATGTGCACGTTCATGGCTGGCGCGATGACGATCGGCGCCGTGGTGGCAACCGCCGTAGTCGTGAGCAGGTCGTCGGCGATGCCGTGCGCAATTTTCGCGATGACGTTAGCCGTGCAGGGAGCAATCAGGAACAGGTCTGCTTCCTTCGCAAGTGAAACATGATGAATTGGATCGCCCGGGTCGTCGTCGAACAACCCGACGGCAACCGGTTCGCGCGTCAGCGACCTGAACAGCAGCGGGTCGATGAAGTGCGTAGAATGCTCGGTCATGACGACCTTGACCCTCACCCCTGCCTTCTGCAGGAGCCGGATGATTTCACACGTCTTGTAGATAGCCACGCATCCCGTGACGCCAATCAGCACGGTTTTCATCGCGCACCTCCTGTTTCGCATGCACTATCGCGGAGTATACCAGCGAACGAGCAAACATGACCAGGCGTCGGCAAAGCGTCACACTCTACAAGAGATGCGGTCGCAAAAGAGGCGACGAGTCCTCATCTTTTCTTGTTATTGGAATAGGTGACCGAATAATCGGTTCCGCTCTTCAGAACGATAT
>CAYOBD010000352.1:0-2248 GCA_964402005.1 uncultured Eggerthellaceae bacterium | reverse complement strand
ATGCACCCCCAACGCGAGTGCCGCAGTGATAGCCATCACGGGCAGCGTGATGCCTCCAGGCAGATCCCATGTCATCGAGCAGCGATACATCAAGAAGCCGACCACCCAGATGATCAGGATCGGCCAATCGACTGCACGCGCCGACGCGTCGTGGCCAGCGAAAAGCGCATCGGCGATAAGCACGGCGGCCATCGGCGCGAACACGGATCCGATCAAGTAAAGAAAGCCCTCGAAATCCCCAACGGGTGCGTAAATGGCAAGAGCCGTGCCCGCAACGGCCGCAACGATACCGACGACGCGCACTCCCAGCCGAGGGTGGATCGCATGGGCCGACTCGCCCGCCGAGCGCGCATCCAGAAACGTCGTCGTCACCGTGGACAGCACGACCACGACGATGCCGACGATGCCCAAACCGGCCGCTGCCAGCACGGAAGCGACATCGTCCGAACCCGCGAACAGCGCAAGGCCCAGCCCCACCGCGTACATCCACGAGCTGCCAAAGAAATACGCCACCGTCGAAGCCATCGTACCGCCGACGGGATGTTTCGCCGCGCGCGTATAGTCGCCTGCAACCGGCAGCCACGAAAGCGGCATGGCCACGGCAAGCTCGACTGCCGCCCCGAACGAGAGCGCATCGCCGCCCTCAGCTGCCGCACCCGCGGCCGCACCCGCTGCACCCGCAGCTGCGCCGTCGCCGAACACGGTTACGCTCACCACCGCGCACAGCACGGCAAGCAGCGCCGCGGCGATCGATTGCAAGTACCCCATCTTCTGCAAGCCCACGGCTATCCACAGCACGATGAGCGCGCCGATGACCAGGCACCATCCCAACATTCCCAGAATCGGGACCAAATATGCCGCAGCCGCGGCGCCCGAGGCGATCATGATGGCGGTCCAGCCGACCAGCTGCGCCACGTTCGCCACGGAAAACGCCTTCGCGCCATGCCGGCCGAACGACAGGCGCACCGCCTCCATGGCCGAGCGACCCGTCTTCGCGCTCAGATACGACACGAGCCAGAACAGCACGCACCCGATGGCATGGCCCACGATCACGGCGAGCATGCCCTGCTCGAATCCGAGCGGAGCGAAAAACGTGCCCGTGAGTATCTCGGCGAGCGACACCGATGCGCCGAACCACACGAGGCCGAGCATCGGAGAGCCCAGCGACCTGTCACCGGGAAGCGATGTTTCGCCTTTTCGTTGTCGAGTTTTGAGGGCTTCCAGACGCGCCGGTACATGCGGCATGACAGTCTCCCTTCGTTGGCATTACCCACATCAGGTTCATTGGGTCGGGGCTGGACGCGCCCCCTCTCAGCCTGCCGTTCCTGCAAGCTCCCCGTGCGCACAGTATAGCTTGCGCGCCGCAAAGAAGCGGAAAGAAATGCTCGTTTGGTCCGAATGCCTGACGAAATAACCAGCCGCATGCAGCTGGGAGAAAACTGGCCCGCTGAAAACACGCATCCCTGGAGAGAAAGCTATCCCGCTGAAAGCAAGCACGCCCTTCGTCGCGAGAGGGCACCCCGAAGCCGCATCCGAAGCACCCCGTCTCATCCTCCATCTGGGCATCGGCTATACTGGACGCATGGAGCAGAGCAGGACATATCCCCGCGGACGCATCTGGACGGCCCGCATCCTGATCGCCGCCGTGTTCTTCATCAATGTGATGTGCGCGGTGCAGTTCATCGTGCAGCCAGCCGATTTCGCACCAGCCTATCAGCTGGAAGGTGCCGCGGGCATCGTCGTCACGCAGTCGATCGGCATCTGCTTCCTCATGTGGAATGCGACGTATCCGCCCATCATCGCGCGCCCCGAACGGTACCGCGTGCTTTTCGGCGTCGTGCTGGCGCAGCAGATCATCGGGCTTATAGGTGAAAGCCTGCTGTTCGCCTCGCTCGGCCCCGGCTTGGAGCTGCTTGGCTCATCCATCCTGCGCTTCATCGCTTTCGACGGCGGCGGCTTGGTGCTGCTCGCAATCGCATTCGTGCTCACACGCACCGGAAAACCCCAACAACGCACGTCAGCATAAAAAACGCAGGGGCTTCTTCTTGGAAGAAACCCCTGCGCGATTCAGGGCACGGCACGCGCTGCGCTTCTGACGGTACGCGCTGCGCTCCTAGCAATACCCCCTGCTCCTAGCGATACTTGTAGAAACCCTCGCCGGCGTTGATGCCGCTTTTGCCCGCGTCGATCATCTCCTTCAGCTTGGCAGCGATCTAGCCCAGGATCGACACCGGATCGGCGGCAGCCG
>CAYOBD010000351.1:0-2250 GCA_964402005.1 uncultured Eggerthellaceae bacterium | reverse complement strand
GTCCACGCGCGGCCTGTTTTCCGTATATTTGACGGGCTGCGGCCCAGACCATGCGGATATAGCAGGGCTTAGCACTTGCATAGAAGCGTGCAAGCTCGCGGATGGTCTCTGCGGGAATGCCGGTAATCGGCTCTGCCCATTCTGGAGTCTTGGCAGCCTCACCGTTTTCGCCGGTTCCCATGACATAATCGCGCCAAAGCGAAAGGCCTTTAGGTTCAACGTATTTCTCGCAAAACTCGTGATCGTACAGATCCTCTTCGAATAAAACGTAAGACATAGCGCAGAACAGTGCCAGGTCGGTTCCAGGGCGAATGAAAATGTGCTGGGTGCCGATCGCCTCTGCAGTCCAGGTATAGCGAGGATCGATGGTGATGATCGGGATGCCTTTTTCTTTGGCCATAAGCAGGTAGTAAACCGTTTCCGGATAATTCACGGCAGCATCGAAGCCAACGAGAATTATGGCTTTGGCATCGAAGAACGTTTGATTCTCGGAAAGGCCGTCCTCGCCGATGCACTGGTACGTGCAATAGTTATAAGTGAACCAGTCAGCACTGTTCGTGGGTTCGTAGGAGTCCTCTCCCCACATTGCGATTGCACCACCGGGAAGATGTACGCCCAGAGGATCCCAGCTTTGCCCCTGCATGCCGTCAGAATAAACGCTGAGAGGACCGTATTCTTCACGGGTATCCTTCACAAGAGCAGCGATCTCGTCAAGGGCCTCGTCCCAGCTAATGCGTTCGAACTCATAAGAAGGCTTGGGGCCGATTCGACGCATCGGGTAAAGGATGCGCGTGGGTGAATAGGTATCAGACCGTTGTCCGCGGCCCCGCACACAGGCACGCTTCTGGTACATGCCCTCTTGGATATCCTTCCAATCGCAGTATTCGTCTTCTCGGCCCATTCCCACATGGATGCTGTCGTCCGTCTCAATGGCGGTTATGCGTCCGTCTTTGACATGTTGGCGCAGAACGCACATGTCAAAACAGCCATTGTTCGGGCATGTTGAATACTCGATGGCTTCTCCCTCGTGCCTGGCGCACAAGCGGATTCCGATTTCTCTTGCTCTTTCGGCTAGACTATCGCTCATACATACCTCCTCTTTTCAATTCCTCTTTCCCCACTCACGAAGAAGCAACGGCAGATGCGCTGCTCGTTGGGCAAATCCCCTGTGTTTCTGCAATATGCTGCCTGTGCAGGAATACGAGATGGGTCTGCTCAACTGGAGAAACTTTAATCGGATTGATTTAGGAATGATGTCGTTGCAGGCACGAGACTATGCCAGAGGACACAGAGATGTGTCGCTTAACACAAGTATGCGCATTTTAGGATAAATAAGTATGGCTTAGATTATTAGGCTGGCCATGCACATTTTTTCTTGTGCGTCAACCAAATAACGAGCTGCAGTGATGCTATCTGCCCATGGGATGACCTTTACCACGATAGCGTTCTGGCGTAATACTAATAATCCGTCCTTAGCCATTCGCCCAAGGGCTCTTGACACGGTTGCGCGTTCAGAACCGACCACAAGGGCTAAAGTGGCATGGGAGATGGGGATGATGAACGAATCCGACGAAACCTTCGCCTCCCGCGCGTAATAGAATGCAATGAATCGCTCGATTTTATCGCGAACCGTTTTGCCTTGGTGCATCCAAGACATGAAACCAAAGTTGATGGTGTTCACGGATGATGCAAGGATAACTTCCTTGAGAAGTCCTGGGTTTTGCCGCAGGGCATCCAAGAATGCATACGAGGAGATAGAGCAGGTAACGAGATCGGTTGCCGCTAAACAATAATCATCGAAATCACCCGCCAAAAGCACGCTGATTTCACCGATGCTACCTCCTCGACCGATGACCGTATAAACCTGGAGATTGCCGTTGCTTTCGTTGGTGTATGAAACAGCGAAACCGTGACGAATATAGAGGACGCTGTTTAGAGAAGAACGCAGAAAAGAGTCGTTTCTCAGGAACACACGATCGGCTACCGATCCTGGATGTTTGTCGCGCGCAAAAGCGCAAATACCATGAAAGGGGCAGAAATTGCAGGATCGGTGAGGATTGCTGTCGCCTGCTTCAGCAACATATTCGCGCATTAAGGCCATTTGCGCCCGCTCCCTTCATTACAGGTTGGCGTTCATGGAGCATTCGATCACTTAAAGAAACTGCTATTCGATGATAGCACTGGTCAGAGTTTTCATTCCTTCGCATATCCAATCATCGGAAAGATGGCATGCCGCAACGATTCGACGAC
>CAYOBD010000350.1:1932-2254 GCA_964402005.1 uncultured Eggerthellaceae bacterium | reverse complement strand
GCATAAAGCAGAACGTGCAAGCGTTGCGGCACAGCTTCACCCCGTCGAACACCACCCCGTCGAACGCAAAGCCCCAGTTCTCGCCGGAATCGCGCTCAAGGGCCACCGTGCCCGCATCGCCGTCAGCATCGACGTACGACACCTCGATAGCATCATCGGCCGAAAGCCAGCGCCAATCGATGATGTCGCGCACCGGTTGCCCGTCGATCGCCGTGATGAAGCACCCTGGACCGAACCCAGCATCATCGGCCGGCGAACCGGGCTCGACACTCACGATAGGCGCACCGACGAAACCGCCATGCTCCCGCTCGGCCGTGAGCTC
>CAYOBD010000350.1:0-1922 GCA_964402005.1 uncultured Eggerthellaceae bacterium | reverse complement strand
TTGGTGCAAAAACGCTCCTGGACGGTTATCCTGCCTGTTCAGTGTGCGATGCATCACAGGCTCTCCAAAGCAGCGACAACAGCGTCGATTTGCGATTCGGGCGTGGAGGCGCCCGCAGTCACGCCGACAACCGCGCAGCCATCGAACCATGCAGGGTCGATCTCGGACGCGTCCTGGATATGGAACGTGCGCGGACACGCGCCGGAGCAGATCTCCGCCAAGTGGGTCGTGTTCGCCGAGTTGCGTCCACCTATCACCACAACGGCATCGACCTCGTGGGCCATGGCAGCCGCGGCATCTTGCCTCTCGCGCGTGGCATCGCAAACCGTGTCTTTCACCTGCGGCTCTATGCCCTGCGCGCGTATGGCCCCGAGCACTTCGTCAAGCACCTCGCGGCGCTGCGTCGTCTGCACGACCACGCCAACCGGCGCCTGCAAGTCCGCAGGAACCTGATCCGCCCGTTCGGCGACAACGGTTTTCGCGCCGGCGCTGCGCGCGTAGGCAACGAGCCCTTCAACCTCGGGATGCCCCGCCTCGCCGACGACAACGACCGTGCAGCCCGCCGCGCCAAGCTGCGCCGCCGCCTTCTGAGCGCGCAGCACATGGGGGCAGGTGGCATCCCGCACGGGAAGACCAGTCGCATCCAGCCGCGCCCGCACTTCGGGCGTAACGCCGTGGCTGCGGATGATCACCGTCGTCTGCTCATCGCTAACAAGCCCGCTGGATGCGCTCCCGTCGCTCGCAATCTCATCGATATCATCCACGCTGCCTATGCCACGCGCTGCCAAATCGGCAACCACGACAGGATTATGAATGAGCGGCCCCAGAGTGAACGCGCGCACGCCCGCCGCCGCAACCTCATCGGCAATATCGAGTGCGCGCTGCACCCCATAGCAAGCGCCAGCAAACTCCGCGCGGATGACCTTCATTTTCAACCCCGTCCCATTTCGATCATCTTTAATGTTCCTGCTCTATTTTAGCATGAGAAAGCAGAGCACATTCCTCCGCGCCTATGTGTTTTACCCGACTGCCCATCGAATCGAGGACGCCATATGAAACGACTCGCCGCCGCCATCGCAATCGCATCACTCGCCGCTTTCACCACGTTGGCATGCGGATGCGGCTCGAGCGCATCTGAGCCTACGGATGCCAGCTCGACATCAACCCAGCAGACGAGAACCGCGCCCGATGAGGCTTAGTCCGACGCCGCCGCACCAGACGCCGCAGCGCCCGATGCCGCTGCACCCGATGCCGCTGCACCCGGCGCCGCCGCGCCCGATGCCGCTGCGTCCGTCGTCGCCGAGGGCCTGCCCGCCATCCACGTGGAAGGCGCGACCGACCTGCCCGGCAACTTCTACTTGTCATGGGTGTATAGCCGCGACATCGCGATGCTCGACGGGCTGGGCAACATTGTCTGGTCGAAACACGAGGAGCAGCCAGCCGAGGGCCTTACCACCGGTTGGTGGGACTTCAAAAAGCATGTAATCGACGGTACGGTGTACTACAGCTACCACGACCAGACCGGCGCCTACGACAACTATGGACTCGAGGGCTTTGCGCCTGGTGAGCGTGTAATCTTGGATGAAAACTTCAACGAGATCAAACGCATCACATTCGAGGAATCCGACGTGGTGGCGAAAGGCGATCCGCTCGACGGGCACGACTTCCTGATGATCGACCTCGACCACTACATCCTGGCGCTTTTGGAAGCGGACGTCAACTTCAAGGTCGCGAAGGACTTTACCAACCGCGTGACCGAGCGTGCCGTCGGCGCGGACGTCATGGAAAGCCTGACCCCCGCCCAGATGGTCATCAAGATCGTCAACGAGGAGCTGACTTCTCTCATGGGCGCGGAATCCGCGCGTGTAGAGTTCAACTCGAAGCCCCCAACGATCATCATGCTCTGCGGCTTGCAGGGCGCA
>CAYOBD010000349.1:0-2261 GCA_964402005.1 uncultured Eggerthellaceae bacterium | reverse complement strand
GCGCGTGACTATGTGGACGTGCCGACTTTGCCAGATGTGGATGCCGACGTGGCGTTCGTTTTGAACGAGGACGTGACAATCGAGCGAATCTTGCAGTGCATTGCGAGCGCTGGCGGCAAGCTTCTGGCTGAAGCGCGTCTATTCGATGTGTACCGCGACGATGCGCGCGTGGGCGTGGGCAAGAAGTCGATGGCCTATGCGCTTGTGTGGCGTGCGCCCGATCGTACGTTGACGGGCGAGGAAGTCGAGAAAGCCCAGGCTAAGCTCGTGAAGAAGGTTTGCGGCGCCACCGGTGCCGAAGTTCGGGCATAAAGTGAATCATTGGGGAGACTCCCCAATGATTCACTCCGATGTTCGTTTTCTGCTTGCATTGCGGGTTGGCCCCCTTTACTATTGCGATAACGCAATAGTAAAGGGGGCTTCATCATGATCAGCGTTTCAGAGGCGGCTCGGCGGCTCGGGGTGTCCGGCGCACGTGTTCGCGCGATGATCGACTCGGGGATTCTTGAAGCAACGAAGGTTGGGCGGACATGGGCGGTCAACGAGTCATCCGTCCAACAGCGGCTGCGCAACGGAGCGCGCGGCGGCAGGCCGCCAGCGAAGCCGAAGCCCTTCGAGCGGCGACTTCCCGATGCAGATGCTGCGCACGCGATCTACGATGAAGCAAAACGGGTGCTTGCGGGCTGCTACGATGCCGAATTTCTCAAGCAGGCGCGCACGCCCGAGGAGCGGGCTTTCTGGATCCGCACTGCGGATTTCTTCCTTCAGGAACGACAGCGCGAACTTGTAAAAGCAGGTGTGTTCTGATGGCGCAGCCGTACTACATCGTGTTTGCGGGCGTGAACGGGGCGGGGAAGACCACTCTGTTTCGTACGGGTCTTTGGCAGAACGGGTCGTTTCCGAACGACTTGCCGCGCGTGAATCCAGACGAAATCATCGCCGAACATGGCTGGGACTGGCAGAGCAGGTCGGACCAGATCAAGGCAGGTAAAGAGGCGGTACGCAAAATACGGAGGCATCTGGAAGGCCGGGAATCGTTCAGTCAGGAGACCACGCTTTCGGGCAGATCGACCGTGCAGAAAATCCAGCGCGCTCGCCGAGATGGTTTTCGCGTCGTGCTTTTCTATGTGGGGCTGGACGATCCAGCTATAGCGAACGCGCGCATAGCGCATCGCGGCGAAATGGGTGGTCACCTGATCGATCCCGAGGTCGTCGAACGGCGCTTTCAATCATCGCTTGCGAACCTGGTGAGCGTTGTCGACGCTTGCGATGAGGCGTATCTCTATGACAACACCGTGGCGTTGCAGCTTATCGCCGGCTTCGCGCGCGGCGAGCTGTTCTATCTCGATCCGACGAAGATCGATGCCGGCTGGCTTCCCGACGTGCTGGCCGCTATCGGCTATCAGGAAGTCGCGTTTTAAGTGAATCATTGGGGAGACTCCCCAATGATTCACTTGCAAGTTCGTCTTGATGAAACGGGGGTGATGGCTATGCCGCATATGCCGAGAAAAAGAAGCGAGACGGGGTTCTACCATGTGGTTGCCAAAGGATCGGGCAACCAAATAATTTTCGAAAGCGCGCAGGATCGAGAGTACTGTCTGGACGTTCTCGAGAAGGCGGCTGGCGAGAACCGTGTGGATGTGCATGCCTATTGCCTGATGAGCACCCATATACATCTTCTTATTGAAGACGCGTCGGAAAAGTTGAGCGATTTCATGAAGCGATTCTCCGAAACGTACGCTATGCATTTCAACTGGGTAACGGGACGCGTCGGTAGCTTGTTCGTTAGGCCGTTTTGGAATGAGGCGGTGGAAAGCAATGAGTATTTCTTGAGCGCTCTTCGCTACATCCATGCAAATCCTGAACCAGCGGGTATCTGCTCGGCTGCAGATTATGAATGGAGCAGTTATCACGCATATCTTGGTGAGCCTTCGTTTGCGAAGACGACTTTAGCGCTCGAATTGCTCGGGGGAGTTGCAGGGTTCGAAGAGTTCAGCGCGTCTGGCAGCAAGTACGTTGTGCCATTCCCTGGCAGTAAACTTACGAAGCATCTTTCCGCAGATGAGTTGTGGCGCGTTGCGGAAGGGCTAGTGGGAAGAGACGCTCTTCTAGGCATTCGCGGCAAAGGCCCCCGTGTCCCGGATGCCGAAGCTGCGCGCCGCGGCGATCGCGTCCATATTCGCGCCGAGGAACAGGAACTCCCAGCCGTATTTCTCCTGCTCGTGCTTCACCATGCGCCGCACCTCGTCGCTGCCGTAGCG
>CAYOBD010000348.1:0-2296 GCA_964402005.1 uncultured Eggerthellaceae bacterium | reverse complement strand
GTCAAAATGTCTTGTTCTATCGAAATATTCTTCAGCTCTACATATGGCACACTGCCGCGGCTGTTGAGGAGAAGGTAGAGGAGGCCGTTGAGGCTGCTGCCGAGGAGCCTGCTGCCGAGGAGCAGACGACCGACCTGTTCGACCTGATCTACGGCGGGTCCGATGCCGTTATCGGCCTGACCGAGGGTGCTGTGAACGACGCCATCGCCGAGCTCGGCGAGGATGCGCCGGTCGCGTTCCCCGACACCGCGTACTTCCTGCCCACCATTTACGCCGCAACGGGTGTGAAGGTGGAGAAGCTCGGCGACCTGCCCGCATGCGTCGGCGTTATGAAGAGCCTGGTCACGCATGAGAAGGAGTTGCAGCAGGGTTTGAACGCCGGTCTTGCCACCGCCGTGGGCGCCGAGATCCTCGAGGCCCTGAAGTGGGCCAAGTCCGCCAACCCCTACGAGGGCGAGGGCGGCATCGGCTTCGTGCCCGACCCGATCATCCGCTCGCTGGGCGTGCCGCTGGTAACCGGCGACATCCCGGGCGTTGCCGTTGTTCTGGGCACCGCTGACGATCCGGCTGCTGTTGCCGGCGTTGTGCGCGACTATCAGGACAAGGGCATCATGTCGTTCCTGGTCGGCGGCGTTATCGACCAGATCAACGAGCAGGGCGTCAAGGTCGGTCTCGACTACCGCGTGATTCCGCTCGGCCATGATGTCACCGCTGTGACGCATGTCGTGACGGTTGCGGTCCGTGCGGCGCTGATCTTCGGCGCTTTGGAGCCGGGCGATTTGGCAGGGCTCATCGACTACACGAAGAACCGCGTGCCGGCGTTCGTCAACACGTTCGGCGCCATCGGCCCGGTCGAGGTTTCTGCAGGCGCCGGCGCTATCGCACTCGGCTTCCCTGTGGTTGCCGACATTCCGCTGGGCGACCTGGCTGTGCCCGGTGCGCTCGAGAGCGTGACCGACCATGCCGAGACCGTTGCGAAGTCCTTCGAGCTGCGCAACATCAAGGTCAAGGCCAAGGCCGTTGAGCTGCCCGTATCCTTCGCAGCCGCCTTCGAGGGCGAGATCATCCGCAAGAAGGAGACCTACGTCGAGTTCGACTCCGACCACAACCCCACGTTCGAGCTGGTCACGATGATCGAGAATGCCGACGAGGTTGAGGACGGCGCCGTGAAGATCGACGGTCCGGATATTCCCGAGACGGCCGATGATCTGATTCGCATGCCGCTGGCCACTACGGTGAATGTCTACGGTGCGAAGATGCAAGCCGACTTCGAGAGCGTCATCGAGCGTAAGATCCATGCGTGGTTCAACTACATCGAGGGCGTTATGCATACCGGACAGCGCAACCTGTTCCGCATCCGTATCAGCAAGGACTCCTTCGAGCGCGGCCTGCGCCTGGCCAACTTCGGCGAAGTGCTCGTGTCCATGATCAAGCAGGAGTTCGGCGAGGTCGTCGACAAGGTCGAGGTCACCTTCATCACCGACAAGGAGAAAGTCGAGCAGCTGCTGGCAGACGTCGCCATGCCGCGTTACAACGCGCGTGACGAGCGCCTGGAGTCCATGACCGACGAGAGCGTCGATACGTTCTACACCTGCGTGCTGTGCCAGAGCTTTGCTCCGTCGCACTGCTGCGTTGTCACCCCCGAGCGTCTGGGCCTGTGCGGTGCCGTATCCTGGCTTGATGCCAAGGCCACCAAGGAGCTCTCCGATGCCGGTCCGTCCCAGCCCATTCCCAAGGAGGGTTGCACGGACGAGCGTCTGGGCGCCTACACGGCCGTCAACGAGGTCGTCAAGGAAGCGACGCATGGTGCTGTCGATACCGTGACGCTGTACTCGCTGGTCGAAGACCCGATGACCTCCTGCGGCTGCTTCGAGTGCATCTGCGGCATCGAGCCGTTCTCCAACGGCGTCGTCGTCGTGAACCGCGAGTATGTGGGCATGACCCCGACGGGCATGACGTTCGGCGAGCTGGCCTCCATGACCGGCGGCGGCGTGCAGACCCCTGGCTTCATGGGCCATGGCCGCCACTTCATCGCCTCCAAGAAGTTCATCAGCGCCGAGGGCGGCCCGCAGCGCATCGTGTGGATGCCCAAGGAGCTGAAGGATGACGTGGCGCCGCGCCTGAACAAGACGGCCAAGGAGCTGTACGGCATCGACAACTTCACGGATATGATCGGCGACGAGACGATCACGACCGACCCCGAAGAGCTGGTTGCCTGGCTCACCGAGAAGGGCCATCCGGCGCTCACGCTCGATCCGATCATGTAGCGTCTTTGGCACTGAAGCCGCTAGAAGTC
>CAYOBD010000347.1:0-2302 GCA_964402005.1 uncultured Eggerthellaceae bacterium | reverse complement strand
GCGCATCGAAATCGCCACCATGCTCGCTCGCAACCCGAAGCTCGCGATCTATGACGAACCCGAGGCAGGCATCGACCTGTGGAGCTTCGACCGGCTGACCGAGACGTTTCGCCAGATCCACGACGCGGGTAATGGCCACTCGATCGTCATCATCTCCCACCAGGAACGGCTGATCCGCCTAGCGGACAACATCATCCTGCTGCAAAACGGCCGCGTAGCCGCACAGGGCAGCCCGGACGAAATCATGCCCCAGCTTGGCTTGGCCCGCAAAGACGCGTTGGGTTGCACTCTGACTGAACCTACGCGCCTGCACATCACCGAGATTCCAACCACCTGCTAGGAGGACACCATGGCAGTCGATCTTTCACCCATCGATGAGGGCCTGCTCGCCACCATCGCAAACATCCACGGCATGCCGAAAGGCGCGTTCAACATCCGCCGCGACGGCCAGCTGGTCGAGCGGCACAGCTCCGCATACATCGATATCGAAACGAAAACGGGCGTCCCGGGCATCGACATCCGCATCAAGCCCGGCACGAAAGGCGAGAGCGTGTTCATCCCGGTCATCGTGACGCAATCGGGCCTGAAGGACGTCGTTTACAACACGTTCTACGTCGGCGAGGACTGCGATGTCGAGATCATAGCCGGCTGCGGCATCCACAACGACAGCCACAAGGCCAGCGAGCACGACGGCATCCACACGTTCTATATCGGCAAGAACAGCCGCGTCAAGTACATCGAGAAGCACTACGGCGAAGGCGAAGGCACCGGTGAGCGCATCCTCAACCCGACGACCGACGTGTTCATGGAAGAGGGTTCGTACTGCGAGATGGAAATGGTGCAGCTGCGCGGCGTGTCATCGACCATCCGCAAGACGAATGCGAAGTTGGATGCGCGCGCTAAGTTGGTACTGACCGAGCGCCTGCTAACGCACGACGACCAGCATGCCACTTCCAACGTGATGATCGAACTTGAAGGCGAGGACTCCAGCGTGCAGATCGTGTCGCGCTCAGTTGCGCAGGATCGCAGCGAACAGATATTCAATCCGTTGGTCGTGGGCAAGGCAGCTTGCCGTGGGCACGTGCAATGCGATGCAATCATCATGGGCGATGCGAAGGTGAAATCCATCCCTGGCATCGAAGCGGCCAGCCCCGATGCGATCCTCATGCACGAAGCCGCCATCGGCAAGATTGCCGGCGACCAGATAATCAAGCTGATGACGCTTGGCCTGTCCGAAGAAGAAGCCGAGCAGGAGATTCTGGACGACTTCCTGTCATAAGCCGATGAACACAGAGAAACGGGGCTCCCGCCGAGAATCGCTTATCAAAAGCGCTCGAATCTCTCAGCTTAAGAGTCCGAAATCCGCATTTTGACGAATTATCAAGCCGTTCTATTCATCAAAATTGCGATTTCGGACTCTTCAGTAATTGATTTCTGAAGCAAGTCTTCTATTTGCCCAGATCACTTTCTCGCTTGTCACATCGGACAGTCCGAAATCCTCAATCTGACAAATTTCCAAAACACCATTTTCGTCAGATTAGCGATTTCGAACTCTCTTTGGTGCTGCAACACATCCAGTATCTTATTCGTCGACTACACCGTCTTGAGAGCGGATGAGCTTGCGTTTGATCTTACCGCCAATAGTCTTGGGGAGCTCATCCACATACTCCACGATGCGCGGGTACTTGTAGGGCGCCGTCTCGTGCTTCACGAACGTCTGCAGCTCCTTCGTCAGCTCGGGCGTTCCCTCGTAGCCGGCTGCAAGAACGATCGTCGCCTTCACCACCAGACCGCGAATCGGATCGGGTGCTGCGGTAACAGCGCATTCGATGACGGCGTCATGCTTTACGAGCGCGCTCTCCACCTCGAAGGGGCTGATGCGGTAGCCCGAGCATTTAATCACGTCATCGTTGCGCCCGACGAAGCTCACATAACCCTCGCCGTCACGCCACGCCATGTCATGCAGGTTGTAGTATTCGCCGCCAACCGTCTCCTCGGTGGCTTCGGGCATGCCGTAATAACCTACGAACAGCCCCGGCGGATAAGCCTCTTTCAGGCCCGTGATGCAGATAGCACCCTCCTCGCCGGCGGGCACCTCGATGCCATCGTCGTCGAGCAGCTTGATGTTCAGAAGCGGACTGGGCTTCCCCATCGAGCCCGGCTTCGGCTCGATCCACGGATACGTTGCCAGCAGCACGGGCCCTTCGGTCTGACCGAAGCCCTCGCGGATCTTCTTGCCTGTAAGCTTCTCCCACTTTATGGTGACCTCGGCATTGAGCGGATCGCCCGCCGTCGCGAAGTT
>CAYOBD010000346.1:0-2315 GCA_964402005.1 uncultured Eggerthellaceae bacterium | reverse complement strand
TTTCGGCTGTGGAGAACGGGAAAGAGACTGCGGAATTGGGCAAGGTCCTGAATCTCGTGAACACCTTGGGAATGAACACCTTCGTGAAGAATCGTGGCGAATGATCAAATGAATATATATCGTGAACATGATGGCCGGCTCATTCTTGTTGGGCGGCTCGAGGGGACTGCAGCCAATGCGACGTTCACCTACTGTGAGGAATATCTCGAGAGCGGCGAGGCAGCTGCTCTTTCGATTTCGCTCCCCTTGAGATCGGGGTCTTTCCTCAGCGATGAGTGCGCCCCGTATTTCAAGGGGTTGCTCCCTGAAGGCGCATCCCTCGACATCGTTTCCAACCACATCGCGGCAAACGATGCTTCCTATCTCGAGATTCTCGCCTCGTATGGGCTGGATTGCTTCGGAGACGTTGTGGTCAACGTCGAGATGTTTGGCGCGTCAGCTGCCTATGAGCCCATTGGCACCGCCGATATCGAGGCGCTTGCGCGTCGCCTACCGGAAATCCGCAGAAGCCTCGCTGCGGCGCGGCTCTCCCTTGCGGGATCTCAGTACAAGGTAGGGTTGTATCACGATGACGATGCCGATTTCAATAGCGGTTGGTTCCAGCCCATTGGGGGCGCACCATCGAACTATATCGTGAAGCTTCCGCGTGAAGACCTTTCCGACCTGCTCGTCGTCGAGCAGCTCTGCCTTGGTGCTGCGCGGACCTGTGGTCTACCCGTTCCCGACAGTGGGCTCCTTGTACTGGACAAGCCGGTGTTCTTCATGAAACGGTTTGACAGGCAGGCGCTCAGCAACCGATTGATAAGCGCGGTTCACCCACCGATTCGCAGGCATCAGGAAGATCTCGCGCAGGCGCTCGGCGTGCTTCCGCGGAACAAGTATCGGGAGCTCGCTCCTTCCAGCGTCGGCGTTGTTGCCAATATCATCAGGCAGTATTCGGACAATCCGCTCGAAGATGTCGGATTGTTCGCCCGGTGGCTGTGCTTCAACTACGTCGTCGGCAACTGCGATAACCATCTGAAGAACGTTTCGTTGCTTTACAGCGAGGACTTGCGGGGGATGCGCCTCGCGCCCTTCTATGACATTGCTTCTACCACTTATTTCGGGGATAGGTTCTCCCGGGAAATGGGCATGCGAATTGGAAGCGCAACCGAAATCGACAATGTGGATGCTGTCAATTTCGAGGAGCTATGCAAGCAGCTGGGCGTCTCGAAGCGCATGTTGAGCGCATTGGCGGAAAGCATTGCGAACTGTTTCCATGGAGGTTTGGCTGCGGAAGCGGAAAGGCTCGAAAAGTACGGCATTGACGAAGCCGGATACATCGCCGATAGCCTTGCAGAAGATGCCTCAAGGCGAATGTCTGTTCTCTACGACGTTATTTAATTCGTGCCCTCTTTGCTTTTTGATTATTCTTGCGCCACGCTTTCGAGCAGGGCGTTCACCTCGCGTTGCTCGTCCTGCATCTGCTCGATTTCTTTCCAGCGGCGTTCGTGGCGCTGGCCCTCGGTCTCGGGGTCTTCCGCATCCCACGTGTCGAGCAGTTTCACCAGAATGGTAGCAAGGGTGCTGCGTTCCTCCTCGCTGAGGCATCCGAACAGAGCTTTGTTGCGCTCCTTTTCGGACAGCTTGTTCTCGAGGGCGCTGATATGCCCCTTTTCAGTGATGGTGACGATGATGTCGCGTTTGTCGCTGGTGCTGCGCCGCCGCGTTACGTAACCGTCGTTCTCCAGTTTGCGGAGGAGTTCAGAAAGCGATCCGGCGCGAATACCGAGAATTCTGAGCAATTCTTGCTGGCGCATCTCGCCGTTGGTACCGTGCTTTTCGTCGAACGGCGAGCCCCTGCCTGGGGCCTCGGCCCATGCGCATGCTCACGTTGTGGAGCAACGAGTACAAATCCCGCTTCTTGTTGTTCGCCATGTTGCGAATATCCCCTCGAAAAGAATAATTGACGCTCGTGCCATTATAGCAGCAAGAGGCCAAATTCGCGAACAGGGTGAAATTGGTGCGAAATCAGTTCAACCTGCTTCTTGACCGCGGAGTGGGAAGGTGATGGAAATGATAGGTTAGGGCATGTGGAACGCATGCTTTTCGGTGCCATGACAGAGTAAGCGCCTGGATAAGCGTTGCGAATGTCAATCAGCCTATTTGAAAGATTTGCGCTTGAGGTTGAAAGCTTCGCGAGCAGCGCGTCGATTTTCGCCAGGTCAACGCCCTGGGGTGCCCGTCGCGCAACAAGGTTCATATCAAGTGCCTCGATCAGTGGACGGGCCTTGTCGCCGGCATGGTAGGCGACGTTAAGCGCCACCATGCGGTGG
>CAYOBD010000345.1:0-2319 GCA_964402005.1 uncultured Eggerthellaceae bacterium | reverse complement strand
GGCTTGAAATCTTTGAGATGCCTTGAAAGCATGCCGACCATTGCGAAAACGCATGTCGAGCTTTTCTCCAGACGCCCGCCGTTGTACATCTCGTAGCGATATCTATCTTGCAACACCCTTTCAAAACTCTCGAGCGAGGCCGACAAGATACGTTTGCGGTGCGCAACAAAGAGCACTCTCTGAGGGTCAACCGCTGCAACGTCGAGCGCCGAGAGATAAGTCTTTCCAGTTCCCGTTGCGGATACAAGCAAAGCTCGCGGTTCGCCGACCTTATGCAAAACATCAAGGGCTTCAAGTGCATGCTGTTGCATTTTGTTAGGAACGATATTACTGCTCAGGCTTTTTTCTGAACCTTTTGCACCTACATAGGTTGTTGAGTTGTTTGGACGTTGCACCTGACGGTTTTGCTCATACTCGTTAATCCATCCTTCTGTGAGAGCAACAGTGGCTGTGTCCGACCAAAGCGATTCAAACTGTCGTTTTGCTTCATCCAGCAGTCCGCCGGTTGCAAAAGTATGGAACAGCACGTTCCATTCTTTATTACACGTAAGGGCTTTCTGCGTCAGGTTCGAGCTGCCGATAATAATTGTCGATAGCCCTTCTTTATCGAAAAAGTAACCTTTCGCGTGATGCTCCCCTTGGTAAACGCGAGCCTCGATATTGGGATAGTTCAATAACGTACGCAAAGCTCCCGGATCATTGAAGCTCAGATAGGTCGAGGTCAGAATCCTCCCCGGTATACCACGACTCATCAACTCGGCAAAAATCGGGATGAGAGTTTGGATTCCACTATCGGTGATAAAGGCAACGGAAAAGTCAAAGCTTGTACACTCTCGTAATTCTCTTTGCAGCACAGACAGAATATTTGTGCCGGAAGATTCATCGTTCGCAAGGATGCGAGGAGCATACCTGGGATCAGCTTTTGGATCGGCTTCTATAAAGCTCGACTCGAGGCTTTTGGAAAAATCAACAACGCTATATTTGATATGACTTGCCACAGATTGCTCCGTTTCTAACCTTATCTATATCATCGACAAGTCACTGAAGCATTGCAAGATCCTCATGCCGTAATGGTCCTATTTATGCCCTTAATCGTCCATGCACCAATTTTCACGTGCCTTACAATTAGGGAAAACAAACGCATTCACAACAGGAGCAGCATGCACTACAGAATCACCGACAAACCCGAAGAAATCGATGTCGAAGAAGTTGCCAGGCTCCTCAAGACGACTTACTGGGCTAACGAACGCTCGATCGAGCAAATCGAGAAGTCCATGCGCAACTCCGCGTGCTACGGCATCTTCCTCGAAAACGAGGATAAGCTTGTCGGATTCGCGCGGGTTATCAGCGACTATGCCACGACGTATTACCTGGCCGACGTGGTCATCGATGCGGAATACCAGCGGATGGGCTTGGGGACCTCCCTGATATCGCATATCGAGTCGCAACCGGAATACTCTGGCCTTCGCGGCATCCTGATCACAAGGGATGCGCACGACCTGTACAGGAAATTCGGCTTTGAGGTATTGAACGATCGGGTGATGGTCAAGCCTTACATTCGCTGATGCTATCCTATGCTCTGCGAATCGAAGACCCAGAACCCATCACCAGGAGACAACACATGACATCCGCCGTTACCCTCGAAACCGTCACCCCACAAGACTTGCCCGCATTCAGGCAGCGGCTCCAGCATGCGTTCACGCAGGCCGCACTCGAAGCGTTCCCCGACTTCCCTGAGGTCATCCCACCCGAGCGCGACATGGACGAGTCCCTGACCGCACCAGGGGCCGAGGCGCTGCAGATCGTGTGCGACGGCGAACTTGTCGGCGTGGCGATCACCTCGGGAGAAGGCGCGAACAAGCTGCTCGACTTCATATTCGTGGACCCCGCACACCAGGACAAGCACCTGGGATACGCCGCTTGGCAGGCGATTGAGGCGCGCTATCCGGACGCAACGCACTGGGAGCTGGTCACGCCCTACCACGAGAAGCGAAACATCCACTTCTACGTGAACAAATGCGGCTTCCACATCACCGAGTACTTCAACGATCGGCACCCCGACCCTCACTACCCGCAGGAGGAGTCCGGCGACTACCCCGGCGAGGACGGCGGTCTGTTCAAATTCGAGAAGGTGATGGAGAGGCCAGGCGCCTAGCCGCTGCTACCCTTGACGACCTTCCCCGCCGAGACGAAAGAAACCGCCTAAAAATCTGACTTATCATTCTGGGCCTATGCGCAAGAATCCCCGCAAAGCAATGGCCTGGGAAACCTCAACGCGCGCGATCTTTAGGCGCTTGCGCCGTTTACGCTCAGGATTCT
>CAYOBD010000344.1:1968-2325 GCA_964402005.1 uncultured Eggerthellaceae bacterium | reverse complement strand
CATAGTTACACCCGCGGCCAAAGACGCTATAAAGTACAAAGGTCTGGAAGTAAAAGACTGTACTGCAGCACCGGCTCCGGTAACGACGTATTCAGCGTACATACCTGAACCGACTCCCACGCCGGCAGCCGCACCGGCAGGAGGCGAAGCGCTGAGCACTGAGATGATCTACAATGCTCTGAAGAAGATGACGGAGCAGGGACTTCTGAATGGTTGTTTCGAGGCTCCGGCATGCGCAGAAGCAGCCCCGTATACGGCTGAAAACGCAAATGGTTTCAAGCTCGTTCGCGGAGGCGGAATCAAGATGGAAGTTCTGGAACTGGAAAACCCTGCTGACAACGGCAAGGTACAGTATCA
>CAYOBD010000344.1:0-1958 GCA_964402005.1 uncultured Eggerthellaceae bacterium | reverse complement strand
ACTGATCGGCGCAGACGTAGACAGCGCTATGAACGCCGGATTTATGACAGTAGACCAGTGCACATTCAACTGGGATGTGGAACCACAGGAAATCTACTACGTCGTAGAAGGCAACATGACCGTCACAGTAGACGGCGTACCACACACAGCATATCCTGGAGACTGCCTGTTTATCCAGAAGGGCTCCAAGGTTGTATTCAGCAGCGGAAATACAAAAGCTAAAGTATTTTACTGCACGTATTGATCGTTACTAAACTACTAAAACAAACGTAATTCTATTGAAAAGGAGAATTCAAACTGAAAGCACTTGGATTTATTGAAACTAGAGGTCTCGTACCTGCAATCGAAAGCGCCGACGCTATGCTGAAGGCAGCTGAGGTTACTCTCGTAGAGAGAACATTCGTTAAAGGCGGTCTGGTAACGATCACCATCGCAGGTGACGTTGCAGCTTGCAAGGCATCCGTAGATGCAGCAGCAGCAGCCGTTATGAGAATGGGAGGAGAAATCATCTCCACACATGTTATCCCTCGTCCACACGAAACTCTGGATGGTCTCATCGTTAAGCACATCAAGGACGACGATGAAGAGGAGGATGATTAGGAGACACGCCTGATCCGGAACCCACACCAACTGAACCAGCGGTGAAGACACCGGAGAAGGCACCTGAGAAGGCACCCGAACAGGAACCTGAGAAGGCCGCTGAAAAGGCTCCTGAGAAGGAACCTGAGAAGGCGCCCGCAAAGGCACCCGAAAAGGCACCTGAACCGCCGAAGCAGAAAGCAGCCGATGAGCTGCCCGAACCACCAAAGGACCGCAAGGCACTGGAAGCGGCCATTAAGAAGTACGGCGTCGACGCAACGCTGGAAGCGCTGCAGAAGGTCAGAGTCGTAGATCTTAGGTCACTGGCCAGAGAATACAATGGTGAATTCGGAATCGCCGGCAGAGAAATCAGAAATGCCAACAAGAAGGTACTCATCGATGAGTTCAAAGCGTTCTTAAAGAAATAAGAACGGTAAATCATTACACTAGTTAGACTATCCAAGGGGGAATAGCATATGGACAACATGGATTATGATCTTCGTTCCGTACAGGAAGTCAGAGATATGGCGCGTCTGGGACAGATCGCAACCGAACAGATCGCCACATATTCTGAGGAACAGATTGATAAGATCCTGGTCAACATGGTCCGTGTCGCTGAAGAGCACGCAGTAGAACTGGCACAGATGGCAGTAGAAGAAACCGGCTTCGGTAAAGTAGCCGACAAGACCTACAAGAACCACCTGGCTTCTACAATACTCTATCAGTCGATCAAGAACATGAAGACATCCGGGATCATTGAAGAAAACCCGGCAACGGGAATCATCAAGATCGCTGAACCTGTTGGTCTGGTCATGGGTATCGTACCATCCACCAACCCGACATCCACAGCAATCTTCAAGGCGATGATCGCAGTCAAAGCGAGAAACGCGATCATCTTCTCACCGCATCCGTCAGCTAAGAAGTGCACACTCAGAGCTGCACAGCTGATGGCGGAAGCTGCCGTACAGGCAGGAGCACCGGCAAACACGATCGCATGCTGCAGCATGCCGTCCATGCAGGCGACAGATGAACTGATGCATCACAAGAACGTCAAGGTCATCATCGCTACCGGCGGTCCGGGAATGGTCAAGGCAGCATACAGCGCCGGTAAACCGGCACTGGGCGTTGGTGCAGGAAACTCACCGGCGTACAGCGAAAGAACAGCAAACGTACAGAAAGCTGTTACGAACATTATCACAAGCAAGAGCTACGACTACGGCACGATCTGTGCATCAGCACAGTCAGTCGTATGTGAAGAATGCAATAAGGACGCGGTCCTGGCTGAATTCAAGCGTCATGGCGGCTTCTTCATGTCCGTGGAAGTGACAGAAAAGGTCTGCAAGCTTCTGTTCAAGAACGGTGGTCATGCAATGAACTCG
>CAYOBD010000343.1:0-2330 GCA_964402005.1 uncultured Eggerthellaceae bacterium | reverse complement strand
CGCCCGCCGCCGCATACACCGTAGCCGTACCCGTATAGGCGAACAGGTTGCAGAAGCGCGCATCTTGCGCCTTGTCGGCAATGAGCTGCCTGGTCAAGCGATGATCCAAGAACAAGCCCGTATCGAGTCTGCCGGCAAGGTCCACCTCGAACAGATGGCCCGCTTCCTCCACGGTCGTTGCGTAGGAGCGCTGACGCGCTGTGCGATATTGCCCGCCGCCTTTCTCCTTCACCCGCGTCTTCGTGAATACATGATCCGGGCGCACGCTGCAGACGACAGGCGCTATTGCCAGCACATCAAGGAACCGACGGCGCGCACGGTCGGCATCCACCGAAGCTGGCGGCGCGTATTCGGAAATGTGCAGGTACGTGTTTCCGCGCGCATCACCAGCGCCCGTGTACACGTCGATGGCAACGGCGTAGTCGCGCAAGTCTGCGTCGTAGATGCGATAGCACGAAACACCCGCGTTCGCCGCCCATTTCCTGCGCTCTTTGAACATCTTGCGCAAACGCGCTGCGAACTGGGACGACCCTGCCTCTGACACCGCCGCGAAACGCGGGGTATCGCCGGTTAAGCTGGGAATCTCAACCACTATGGGATCCGCCGGCGGCTCGTCGAAAACTTCGATGCGCGTCTGAATGCGCCCTGAGCCCACCTCCATGCGCGCGCTCGGCGCCTTGGCGAATCGGGCGGCGATATCCACCGCGCCCGCAGCCGCGAACACCGTATCGGCATTTTTGGCCTTAGCCGCCTTGGCCGCAGCCATGCAGGCGGCTATGAGCGCGTCTTCGTCGGCGTGCACCTGCGCCGGCGCCGTTGCTCGCGAATCGGCATCTATATCGGAGGCAACCAGCACGCAGGGCCGCTCTCCGCGCGCAGCGCGTACGGTACGCTCGGTCAGCGCAGGTGCGCTTTCCGCATCGGCCCATTCCACGCTCGCCACTTGGCGCAATCCCGCACGGCGCACATGGTCGCGCGCGCGTTTGATGGCAGGCGAAGACGACGAAGCGCCAGTGAAGCGGATGCGTTCCAGGTCGGGACGCTCGTCTGACGGAGCATCCAGAGCGCGCTTCCCTGCAATGCGGGCAAGCCCCGCATCGAAGCGCTCTGCAGCTTGATCAGTGAGGCGGGCGAACGCATCTGCATCATATTCCGCCCATGCCTCGAAGCCCCACGAGCTGCGCCCGAAGCCAGGTGCACGATCGCATGCGGCCATGGCCGCCTCGACGAGAAGAATACCTGACGAACAGGCCGGATCGACGAATGCAACCGTATGGGCGCCCCCAGCCGCCTCGAACCAACCGGCACGCGCCAAAAGCGCCGCCGCAACCGAACAGACCAGCGCGGCATCCTCGCCGTCGTCAGCCGTGAAATACATGCGATGGCTGAGGGCCTCGCCGGAAAAGTCGAGCGAAATCGTTGCACGCGTACCGCGCAGGCGCACCTCGATGGATGCCCGCGGCGCAATGCGGCCCGATGCAGCGGGCTCCGCACGATGCCCCCGCAGGACATCGGCAATGGCATCTTTGACCTTCAATGCGGTGAAACGCGTATTGCGCAGCTTGTCGTTTGCGCCGTGCGCGCGCACGGAAAACGTGGCGGACGGTGCGAGCACTCTGGCCCAGTCGATGGCGCGCGCTCCGGCATACAGCTCATCGGCATCAGCCGCGTCGGTGCGGCCGAGCACCATCAGCACACGCGACGCCGTGCGCAGCCACAAGCATGCGCGCATCGCATCTTCCGCCGTGCCGAAGAACGCCACGCCACCGCCCAGAGGGCGCACGCGTACCACCCCAAGGGAGCGCAGCTCATCAGCGACAAGCTTTTCCGTCCCTTGCAGGCAGCTGGCAAAGAATTCGTATTCCACCCGCTAATCCTCTAAGTAATCCTTGAGCTTCGACGAGCGCGACGGATGACGCAGCTTTGCGAGGGTCTTGGATTCAATCTGGCGAATACGCTCGCGCGTGACACCGAACTCACGGCCCACTTCCTCGAGAGTGCGCGGATGGCCATCTTCAAGCCCGAAACGCAAGCTCACAACCTTGCGCTCGCGCTCGGCCAACCCGTCCAGCACCTTCGTCAGCTGCTCCTGGAGCATGCTGAAGCTGGCGGCATCGGGCGGCACGACGGCAGCATCGTCCTCGATAAAGTCGCCCAGCTGGGAATCCTCTTCCTCGCCGATGGGCGTCTCAAGCGACACTGGCTCTTGCGAGATCTTCTGAATCTCGCGCACGCGCTCGGCTGAAAGACCCATCTCCTCGCCGATCTCCTCGGGCGTGGGCTCGCGTCCCAGCTCCTGCAACAGCTGGCGCTGGATGCGTACGAGCTTA
>CAYOBD010000342.1:0-2333 GCA_964402005.1 uncultured Eggerthellaceae bacterium | reverse complement strand
CATTGGGGAGTCTCCCCAATGATTCACCTCCGCCTTTGCGCGCACGCATCTATGACGATTTCGCTATGATTCGGCGAAGCGCGGGCGCAGCGCCACCCCGCGGAGCCCAGAGCGCTATCATATGCATGCATCTGGTTGGATTCGACGACAGGGGGATTGCGATGGGGCTTGATAGCAAGCTGTATCAGCCGATTAAGCTGGGACGTTTCACGTTGAAGAACCGATTCACGGTGGCACCGTACGGGTCGGCGCTGCATGAGCGCGACGGGAGTGCGGGCTTGAAGCTGATGACGCATTTGCGCAACCTCGCGCGCGGCGGCGCAGCGATGGTCACCATCGGGTCGGGCAACATCAATGCGATTCCGACGCAAACCTGGCCGCTTCCGCTTCCCTCCAATGTGCGCCTGATCGGCAACTACGTGAACATCTCTGAGCTGATGCACCAATTCGACTGCAGGATTAGCCAGCAGATTTTCGGCTCGAAAGAGATGATGACGCCCTCCGAGATCATCGTGAACACCTACACGAAGGATGACATCGCACGGTGGTGCCAAGAGTACGCCGACGCGGCTTTCAATATGATGACAGCTGGGTTCGACTTCATCATGATCCACGGCGGGCATGGCAACGGCCCGTCGATGATGTTCTCGCGCGAATTCAACCATCGCACCGACGAGTACGGCGGCAGCTTCGAGAACCGCGCGCGCTTCGGCTTGGAGGTGCTCGACGCGATTCGCGACCGCTGCGGCGACGGCATCGGCATCGAATACCGCATCAGCGCCGAGGAGATGACGCCGAACGGCATCACGCTCGAGGAATCGCTCGAATATGCGGCGGCGATTCAGGACTACGTCGATTTGATGCACGTGTCGCGCGGCATTCTGGAGGTCGACGAGCTGCATCCGTTCGTGTTCACGCCCACGTACTTCCCGCGCGGCATAAACGCCGAGTTCGCGGCCAAGTTCAAGGAGGCACTGCACATCCCGGTATCGGTCGTGGGCGGCGCCAACGTGGAGACCGCCGAGCGCATCGTCGACGCCGGCCAGGCCGATGTCGTGGTAGCGGCGCGCAATTTCATCGCCGACCCGCTGGCCATGCGCAAGGCCATTGAGGGGCGTCCTGAGGAAATCCGCCCCTGCATCCGCTGCAACGTGTGCATCGGCCAGACGCATGCGCGCCTGTGGGATCTGCGTTGTTCGGTGAATCCGCTGATCGGGCGCGAGTACCTGTATCCGACGGTCGACATGCCGGCTCCGCGCGCCAAGAAGGTCGTGCTTGTGGGCGGCGGCCCTGCCAACCTGGAGTGCGCGCGCACGGCGGCGGCACGCGGCCACAAAGTGGTGCTGTTCGAGCGTGAGGAGCTCTTGGGCGGCAAGCTCGTGGGCGCGACGCGCACGGATTTCAAGAGCGATTTGCGCAGCTATCTGGAATGGTCCATTCGCGGGGTGGAGAAAGACCCGAACATCGACGTGCGGCTCGGCGTCGCGGCGACGCCCGACATGGTGCGCGCGGAGGAGCCGGATGCTCTCGTGGTTGCCATCGGCGGCGAGCCGATCATTCCGCGTTTCACGGCCAGCGGCACCGATAAGGTACTGCCGGTCGGGGAGGTCGAGGGCTCGATCGACGGTGTGGGCCAGCGCGTGATCATCGCGGGCGGCGGCCTGACCGGCTTGGAGTGCGCGCTCGAGCTGTCCCAGGCAGGTCGCGACGTGATCGTGGTGGATATGATTCCCGAGTCGGCGCTCGGACGCGGCGGCACGCCGATGACCGTATCCGGCCTGATGTATCTGCTGAATAAGCAGGGCGTGAAGTTCCTGTGCGAGAAGCGCATCGTCGACGTAACGGCCGAGGGCATGATTATCGAGGATCTGCAGAACGCCGATGCGGCCGATGCAGAACCCGCTCGTGAACTGCTTGAATGCGATACCGTCGTCGTGTCGTTCGGCATCCGCAAGGATCCGCAGGCCGTCGAGGCGTTCAAAGGCATCGTGCCCGAGACCTATGTGATCGGCGACTGCTCGCCGGTCGGCGGCACGGTCTGGCAGGCCGTGCGTTCCGGTTTCGACATCGGCATGGAGCTCTAAACTTCACCGGGCTGCTGGCCGGTGGAGCCAGGCTGCTTCCGCGGGCAAAATGTGAAATTAAGGTCGCCTTAATTTCACATTCCGATGCGAACAAGTCGTGTGATTTCGTTGGCGCGTGCGCGTGCGATGTGCGGGGCGCACGCGGGTAGCATATACTGTGCATCAGTTGTTCGAGTGTTTCGAACGGGCTTGGGCGGCGCCAAGTTCCGAACCTGGTCAGGTCCGGGAGGAAGCAGCCATAAGGGACCG
>CAYOBD010000341.1:0-2350 GCA_964402005.1 uncultured Eggerthellaceae bacterium | reverse complement strand
CGGTAAAGTGTTTTGAGAACGAAAAGACGTTTCCATAGGTATGTCCGCAACTGAGAAAACGACAGGATCCGCATCAACGCAGGCATCCGTCGACATGCATGAAAGGATATGAAAAATGGCTGTTACTCGCGAAGAGATCATCGAGGCCCTGAAGGGCATGACGCTTCTGGAGGCTTCCGAGCTGGTTAAGGACATCGAGGAGACCTTTGGCGTTTCCGCTGCTGCTCCGGCTGCCGTTGCAGTTGCCGCTCCTGGCGCTGCTGCCGAGGAAGCTGAGGAGAAGACCGAGTTCGACGTCGTGCTCGAGGGCTTCGGCGACAACAAGATCGCCGTCATCAAGGTCGTCCGTGAGATCACGGGTCTGGGCCTGAAGGAGGCCAAGGAGGCCGTGGAGAAGGCTCCGAACACCATCCAGGAGGCTGTCGCCAAGGACAAGGCCGAGGAGATCAAGGCCAAGCTGGAAGAGGCCGGTGCTGCTGTTACCATCAAGTAGTTTGGGCTACATGGTTTTGTGAAGGGGGGCGCTTCGGCGTCCCCTTTTGCTATAGTGGGAACGTTCGTTTTTTACCGAGGAGGCATTATGCAGCAGATTAAATACCTGAGTTCATCCTGGAACGACATCACGCATTCGCGTGGATGGTTCGGCAAAATCTGCCTGCTCGGGCTTATTACGATGATTCCCATCTTCGGAATCATGGTGCTGCGCGGCTACATGTATGGATGGGCGCGCGATATCGCGTGGCGCGTGCATGAGCCCATGCCCGCCAGGATCTTCGGCAACGAAGATGGAGGGCTGTACAAGCGCGGATTCTACATGCTCGTGCTCAATTTGGTGCTGGCGCTTGCTGTGTACCTGGTGCTATGGCTTGTTGCGTTGATTCCGGGCATGTCAACGGTGCAGATGTATGGGACGTCTACCAGCTTCTCCGTGCAATATACGGTCAACTCGCCGTTGTATTTCCTCATCTACTTCGCATTGATTATCGTCGAGACGTTCATCATGTGGATCGGCTCGATGCGCATCAGCATCTACGGGCGGCTGACCCCGGGCTTCCAGTTGAATAAGATCTGGGTGATGTACAAGCGCCTTCCCGGCGGCATGTGGCGCATCTTTGGCATGGAGCTGCTGATCGGACTCATCATCGGGTTCGTTTTGAGCATCGTATTCACATTTGCGCTCTCTGCCGTCATCTTCGGGATGCTCGATACTGCAATTCCGTCGATAACCAGTATTGACTATTCGGATATGAATTCGCTATACGCCCTCATCTACAACTTGGTCATGGCTTGGGGGCCGGCGTTCCTGCTGATAATGCTCGTATTCGTATACGTGACGGTGGTTGCAACGGTCTTCCTGGAGCTGTTGGTCGCGCGCGCCCTCGGTTACTGGACCATGCAGCTGGACGTTCCCTTCTGGCGCGGTCAGAGCGATCCGCTTCCGTTTGAAGGGCAGTAAAGGCAATCAGAGGCTCGCAACGGGACTAGCGATAGGCCGGCTGCAGCGGCACCGGTCTGGATGTTGCGCTGCGCAACAACGAATCGGCTGCAACGGAGCCGCCTTAGATGTTTCGATGCGTAACGATGTCTCGGCTGCGACGGCGTTGATCCGAATGGCCCGCCGTCCTTACATTCCGCTATTCGCAGATATGCGTCATGCCCTGCGCCAGCACCGTATGCACGTGGTCGTCGGAGAGGCTGTAAAGCACATTTTTGCCGTCGCGCTGGAATTTCACCAGGCGGGCAGCCTTGAGGATGCGCAGCTGGTGCGAGACGGCGCTTTGCGTTGCGCCGATGGTCTCGGCGATGTCGGCGACGCACAGCTCACCGTCCATCAGAGAATAGAGAATCTTGATGCGGGTGGTGTCGGAGAAAACCTTGAACAGGTCGGCGAGGTCGTAGAGGACCTCCTCGTTGGGCATCGAGTTGTCGAAATCGGGATCCATGGCCGTCTCCTTTGCGTTAGTCGTCCTCGGCGAGGCGGCAGACGAGCGCATAGAGTGCACGGGCGCTGTTGAAATTCGCCTCGATGATGTCCTTGGCGGGGATGGTGATGTCGTACTCGTCGTTCACCGCGTTGATGACGGCGATGATGTCGAAGGAATCCCAATGCTTGCCATCGACCAGGTCATCGACGGTCTCGTAATCGATGTCTTCTTCCACGTCGCGCAGCAGATCGAGAAAATCCTCGTAGGTTATATCGTCCATGGTCGTCCTTTCGGGGCTTGGGCTTTTGCATGTATTCTAGCCGAAAAGCGGCGCGGGAGAGCGAACGGTGACAACGGGGACGGAGGGTTTTGTCATCGGCAGCGGACAACGGGGACGGAGGATGGCAATATCCTCCGTCCCCGTT
>CAYOBD010000340.1:0-2354 GCA_964402005.1 uncultured Eggerthellaceae bacterium | reverse complement strand
ACGAATATGAGGGCAAGACGCTTGCCACCGCGCTCACGCTGTTGAAGGAAGAAGCGGCTAAGTGGAGCGCCGAAGCCGTCGCCGAAAAGGTCGGCCTGTCAGCCGAGACCATCACGGCGCTCGCGAAGCGCTGGGTCGAGGTCGAGAATGCCTTCATTGCCACTGGCTATGGTCTGCGTTACTACAATGCGCTCGAGACGTTCCGTATCTTCAACTTGCTCGGCATGCTCACAGGTCGTCTGGGCAAACAGTACAACGGCATCATCGAAGGTCTTCAGACGCAGTGTTGGCCGCTGGTTCTCAACGACGCGGCAGTCAGCATGCCGAATGGTCCCGAAGACATACGCGCGAAGACCATGCGTCAATGGAAGTGGTTCGCTGAAGCCGATTCCGACGACAGCCCCTACAAGGCGTTCATCAAGACCGAGGGCAACCCCGTCCACCAGCAACCCGACCGCAACCGTTGGCTGCGCATCTTCTCGCATATGGAGCTCGTCGTGGACATCGACGTGTGGCTGACCGATACGGGCGAACTGGCCGACTATGTGCTGCCCGATGCCATGGCGTTCGAGCGTCAGGACATCGTTATGGCAGCGTGCTACAACCACGTGGTGTTGCAGGAACCGGCCATCGAGCCCGCCGCCGATGTTATGGATCCGGTGGAGCTGTGGAGCGGTCTGGGCAAGCGCATGGGCTACGGCGAGTACTTCGACAAGACGAACGACGAGTGGTGCGCCATCCGCCTGCAGTCGGAATATCCGCTGATTGCGACCGTCGATCCGCCGATCACTATCGAGCGCTTGCATGAAGAGAAGGCCATTCGATTCAATGCGCCGACGATGTATTACGATGGTTGGGTTGCCGACCAGGGTCAATGGGCAACGAGGACGGGTCGCCTCGAGCTGTACGCCGAGGATCTGGCAGGTCTGGGCCTGGCCATCACGCATCCGCGCGAGACCATTGCCGTGGGCAAGTCCGAAGAGTATCCGTTCCAGTTCTTCAGCGGACGTCAGCGTTTCTTCATGCAGTCGAGCTTCACCGATGATCCGATCAATGTCGAGCTCTCCGGTGGCTCACCGGCCACACGCATCAACCCGAAGGACGCACGTGCGCTTGGGCTCGAAGCTGGCGATATGGTCGAGGTGTACAACGAGATGGGCCACGTGGTTACGCGCCTCGAAATCGACGAGTGCGTGCCTGCGGGCACGGTGCACACGTGGTTCGGCTGGCGTGCCCGCCAGTTCGAGGAAGGCACGTACGCCGAGTGCGTTACCACCTATGCATCCGAGAAGACCAACCAAGCGGTCGAGGAGAAATGGGCGGAAGACTGGATAGCGGCCGGACACGCGTTCGACGCGTTCTTAGACCCGATTTCCGGGGAAATCGGTTCGAGCGACTGCTATTGGGATTCGTGGTGCAACATCCGCAAGTACGAGGCGGGGAAGGAGGCCTAAGATGACGAAGAAAATGCTTGTTGACCTTGGACGTTGCATTGGCTGCTGGACCTGCGCCATGTCGTGCAAAATGGGCAATCATCTCGCTGACGATGAATACCGCGTGACCGTGCGCACGAACGGCTCCGGTGTGGGCATCGACCGCCCGGCGGGCGTGTATCCCGACCTGCACATGAACTGGATGCCGATTTACAAGAAGTCGTGCACGTTTTGCGCTACGCGTCTCGCCGAGGGTGAGGAGCCGCTGTGTGCTAACAGCTGCCCGACGTTCGCGCTGGCGTTCGGCGATGACGCCGACCCAGAGTCCCCGTACAGCCAGGCGCTCGCCCGCGTGAAGGGGAAGCATTATCACGTGTTCGAGCTCCCGCGATACGAGGATTCGCGTGCCTATGTGGAATATGCTACGAAGGCATAATCTCTGAGGCCTCCGAGGGGATAGCGTACAAAGGGGAGCCCGATTGATGAGTCGGGCTCCTTCTATAGTAGTTGCGAAAATAAGAAGAGCGCAATATATGCAAGTTTGCCGCAAGCCGTCCGCTCGCTGCCATGGTGGAAGAGCCAATGATGCATCGCGGCGATCTGATCGTGCTCGAATAAGAATACGAAATGAACGTTGCCCGCTATCCAATCAAAAGCCGCTTTCGTTTGCATTGCCCTCGACTGCGCATACGGCATCGTAAGGACACATGCTGGTGCACATCCAACATTTTGTGCAAAGATGCTGCTCGATGTAAAACGGTTTACCGAAAGTGCCTCGCATTGCGTTGGTTGGGCATGTTGCGAGGCAGCAACGGCAGCCTGGGCATTTCGCGGCGATGATGTCAAAATGCATAAGGTTTTTACACACATGAGCCTTGCATCGGCCATCTATGTGATCTTCAAATTCGTTATGAAAGAAGC
>CAYOBD010000339.1:0-2357 GCA_964402005.1 uncultured Eggerthellaceae bacterium | reverse complement strand
GCACTTGTCGCCCATCGCGTCGACGGTCATTTCCATAGCAAGCCCTCCTATCGCTCTTGGATCCACGCCCGAATGCATGCCCGGATATACGCAATCAGACAGCGCGATCAAGTCAGCGCATTGGGCATGCAGAGGATGCGGGTCTTTCCCGTTAGATTCACCAGGCATATCCGCAGAAAGCCCGCCGCTTGCAGAATGCAACGAGCACCCATGCCCTGTCTCGCAGGTAGTGTAGCACGTTCGGGTATCATGGAGAGGGAGGCTGAAGGATTGGAATGGGAGTACGGGCGCATGCATGCGCTCAAAACGAGCGCTTTCCGCTACCATATCCTTTTGCGCTTCAGCCCACCATGACTGCGGTTCGCGCCATCAACTGAGTGGCAGAATGGAGAGAACAATGGCATATAGCATAAACGGCACATGCGTTTCCGTATCGTTCCTGGTTATGGGCATGATAGAAAACAACGTGTTCATAATCGACGATGGAGCGGGCTGCTTCGTCGTCGACCCATCGTGCGATGCTCCGCGTATTATCGAGGCGCTCGAAGAGCGTAAGCCAGATGCCATCGTGATCACTCACGCGCATTGGGATCACATGGGCGCAGCGGCGGACCTGCGCGAAGCCACAGGCGCTCCGGTCATCGCCAGCGCCGTGGATGCACCTTTCATCGATGGACGCGAAACATACGGCGGCTTGAGTAGGGAAGCCGACTCCTGCCCCGTCGATCGCACAGTCGAAGACGGCGATATTATCGAAATCGGGAACATGAGGTGGCAAGTTCTGGCAACGCCCGGACATACGCGCGGCAGCATCAGCCTGTATCTCGAGCCGAACGACAGCCAAGATGGCGCACCGATCCTGGTTTCGGGCGATACGCTATTCGCGGGCACCCACGGGCGCGTCGATTTCGAAGGCGGAAGCATCGACGACATGCGCGAATCGCTGAAGCGCCTGGCAGGGTTGCCAGCCGAGACCGTGGTGCTGACCGGGCATAACGCCCTTACCACCATCGGCCGGGAGAGCGGCTGGCTCAAACTCTGTTGCATATAGGGACTTGCCGAAGGGCTAAAGATTCGATGCGACAACAAGGTCTGACCCCGTTGTCGCATGACAGGGATAGCGGGTGATTCGTTGGGAAGACTCCACAATGAATCATTGGGGAGTCTCCCCAATGATTCACAATTGGAGAATCTCCCCGGATGGCTTTCCCCAGGCGGAGCTGTTTAGCAGGACAATGCCGCGCCGATGGCGCCTGCGAAGCGCGCGTTGGGGGCCGTGGTGACGGGCGTTCCCAGATGATGCGACAAGCGCTCGATCAAATATGCGTTCTCGCACAGACCGCCGGTCAGATACACGTTTCCTTCCACCAGCCCGCGCGCAAGCGACGCCACCTTCGACACGACGGAATCGATAACGCCATAAGCGATGTTCTCACGCGGCTCGCCCTTTCCGATCAGCGAGATGACCTCGGATTCGGCAAACACGGTGCACATGCTGGATATCTTGGTTGGCTCTCCGCGCGAAGCGAGGTCGGCAAGCTCCTCCTGTGTAGCGCCCATGCGGTCGGCGATGACCTCAAGGAACTTGCCCGTACCAGCAGCGCACTTGTCGTTCATGACGAATTTCTTCACCTTGCCACCCGCCAGCTGAATCACCTTCGTGTCCTGTCCGCCGACATCGACGATCGTGCCGTCATCGCCGAACAGGTAGGCTGCTCCGCGCCCGTGGCAGGTGATTTCGGTCACCGTCTTACCTGCATAAGGAACCGAAATGCGTCCATATCCAGTGGCAACGACGCGCGCATCATCGGCCAGGGCATCGAATCCCCGCAGGCGCAAATCGTCCGCGAGACGAAGCGCCGCATCGACGCCGTTGAAACCCGTCGGGATAACCAGCGTGCACGCAAGCTCACCGTCTTTGAAGACCGCCGCCTTCGCCGCTGTCGATCCGATATCGATTCCGAAATCCATATGCCCCTCTTCTAACTAATATGCAGTAGTGAATCATTGGGGGGTGTGCCCCAAGATTCACGAAAAATATAAGTCGCGGTTCGGGTTGATCTGGTTCGGCAGGGGAACGATTCCCTCGATAGGTACATCGTTGTCGTGCGCGATGCCTTCGATGCGCACGGCATCGTCGCTGCCGATCAAAAGCGCCACACCGCAACAGGAGCGTGCCTGCCGCGGCGTTGTCGACACGCGTGCGCCCAGTCCTGCCGCACGCACGAGCCCATACAGCTCCATAGCGTCCGTGTGGCTGGAAAACAGCACGTAGCAATCGATGCGAACACCCGGATTATCCCGTTTCGCCTGTTCTATACGTTCTTCAAGTTCCATGGTATTGAAAGGTCAGCAAG
>CAYOBD010000338.1:0-2361 GCA_964402005.1 uncultured Eggerthellaceae bacterium | reverse complement strand
GCGGCAGCCTATCAGGGGCGGGCGTTCGGTGACGACCTCGACCCGGATCGCATGGGCGACTACGTGTCTGCCCGAGCTGCGGAAGGCGAGCCGGAGGCCATCATGGTGCTCGAAGCCGCTGGCCGCGCGCTGGGAGAGGCCATCGGCAGCTGGTGCAACTTGCTCGATCCCGAGCTGGTGGTGCTTTCGGGCACTGTCACGCAGGCGGGGCATTTCTGGCATCGTGCGCTCGACGAAGGCTTCAAATCGCAGGTGCTCGATCCGCTGGCCGATACGCCCATCGTGTATGCGGGCCTGGGCTCCGATGCCCCGCTCGTGGGCGCCGCCGAGAACCTGTTGGACAGCCTGCGGTAAGGCCGTGCCGAATCGTCCTTGACTGCGTTCCGAATGGTTGCCCGTTTGCGGCTCTAGATGCGATTCGCACGTGTCGCGGGGCGTTTCAGGGTGCTGAATCGGCTATACTTGGAACATTGAAGATAGGTTTCATCGGAATTCATCGTGTGGGCGTAGCAGCTCAAATGTATCGGTCGATTTGCCTATCGGCTGGGGGTCGAACAAAAGTGGCGAAAACGGAATGGAACGTACTCAAGGGTGAGTTCTTTCACTCCGTGAAACCGTTTGGAGACGCAGGTAATCCTGTCAAGTCGGTGATTGGCCTGCTCGGCTATGCGTGCATTTCCGCTTACTTCGTCATCGTGATGTTCAGCGATGTCTTCTCGACTGCCGCAGTCGTCGGGCCAGTGGAACTCGCCATAACCCGCGTTGCGTTCACGTGCGGCGTTCTGACGAGCTTGCTGGTCGGTATGATGGCTCCCCAGATTTCAAGCAAACTGTTCAAGAGCAGAGGCGTCCTGCTCAGCTCGTATCTGGTGACGCTCGCGGTCCCTGTGCTCATCGTACTTGAAACGATACAGGCGGTTCAGCGCGTCGATTTGTGGGTGGTGTCGTTGTGCTGGGCTTTCCTGGGGTTTGCCACGTGTTTCATCGAGAAACACTACGTTGCGGCGATTTCGAGCGATGACATACGTTCGTCGGAAATCGGGGCCATCATCAAGGGCATCATGGCCGGTGTAATCGCAATCATCTGCTCGTGCCTCGTGTTTCCCGTGAACGTCATCGTCATCGTGTTGCTGCCCGGTATTGCGCTTGCCATCGTATGGCCTTTGACAGCCGATGAGCCCAGATACCATGCAGAAACCCTGGACAGAACTCAGATGATGCAGAGGTTCGACTCTCCGAAGAGCGGCATTCTTCTGATGGTGTGCAATGGACTGGTTGCGGGGCTGCTTGGCTTTATTCTTTCGGTCGAGTTCGGAGGAACCGACTACGCCATGGCTGCATTTGGCTGCTTCACCATCTTGGGAGCAGCGGTATTCGCCTTGATCGTCGCCGCACGTCAAGAGGTGCTGACCATTCGTGCCCTCCAGTTGTTCTTGCTGCCATTGTTCATAGGGTGTTTCATTCTCGCGATGCTGTTCGACGGTGTCGTGCGCGTGGCCATGGTCATCGTGGCCTTTGTTGCGACACAGACGATTCAACTGGTGGATATTGCGCTGATGTCGCATGCGAGCAAGGTCCGCGATTTGCCGGCGGCGTTCTGCTTCTCGATGGCACAGCTTCCCATTATGGGCGGAGTGGCAGTCGGCTGGGGTTTCGGCGGCCTGTTCTTCTCGTCCGACCAATTTGGCTCGTTGCCGCTCAACGTGTTCCTGTGCGTGATCCTGGTCGTATTTGCGAGTGTCGTGGTGCTCGACAACGAGCGCAAGCGCCGCATAGAGAAGGCGGCCATTCATGAAAAGGCTGCAGAGCAGAAACCGCCAATCGAGCTGAAATGCGAAAAGCTGGCGACCGAGTATATGCTCACCGACCGCGAGGCGGAAATCCTCGAGTATCTGGCCAAAGGGCGTAACACGGATTACATCTCAAGCGAGCTGTTCTTGGCCAAGCCAACCGTGAAGACGCACATTCACCATGTGTACGACAAGACGGGAGTGCACAACCAGCAAGACCTGATAAGCCTCGTCGAGTCGGTGCGCATCTAGGCAACACGCCACCTACGCACGACGTGTTCCGTCTTGCAAGCGGTTTTGAGCGTCGCAGACGCAGTTACGCGCTCTGCTGCTTTCTGTGCTTTGGTCCCGTTTCGGGCATGCTCAGCATGCATATGGTTCCGATGACGTTGACCAAGCCGATGGCCATGAGGCTCGCTATGAGGCCGAAGACGTGGCTCGAGACGATGCTTTCAGCTATGGGCATGGCGCTGAAGAGGTCGGTGAGCCATCCGCCGACGCTTGGTGCAATGAATCCGAACGATAGCGCGCAGGCAGTGAGCAGGGCAAATGCTGCACCCACGCGAGTCGG
>CAYOBD010000337.1:0-2386 GCA_964402005.1 uncultured Eggerthellaceae bacterium | reverse complement strand
TTCAACTATACGATTAGGTTGATTACCACATATAATTATAGAATTTTTTGGCTTTTTTTTCTGGAACTGGCTACCAGACGTTTCCGCAGGTCAGAGCGTTTACTCCTCAAACATAAGACATTTGCTTCCCACCACTGGCTACCACCCTGGTAGCCACTTTCTGGCTACCAACTGGCTACCACGCGAAGGCGATGATAAGCGGGGTTTTGCCGGACATGGCGATACGAGCCGATACGAGATGGACGAGGAAGCACGATTCGGAAAAGTGGGAACGATTGAGTGGGAATAGCCTTTACGCGTCCGCAAGTGCTCATTTCCCCAGCTAAACACGCAAAACCCCTCTGCCAACGTGCGATTGGCAGAGGGGTTTCTAAAACTCGTATAATCAGCTAAAAGATTTCGAGGGAGAAGTCGCTTTGGCGAACGTGCTCACCATATGCCGAATTGTCCTCAGCCTCGCGCTACTCGTACTGCCTGCGCTCTCGCCAGCGTTCCTAGCGCTTTATGCGATTGCCGGCATAACGGACATGATCGACGGTTTCATAGCGCGGAGGACGAATACGGAAAGCAAGATCGGTGCCAGGCTCGACAGCATCGCGGATTTTGTCCTTGTCATGGTTTGCCTAGTGAAGATACTGCCCGCAATTTCCGTGCCGATATGGCTGTGGATATGGATCGCGTTGATAGTCATGGTGAAGGCGGCGAACATAATCAGCGGATACGCCATGGAAAAGCGCCTGGTCCTGCCTCACACCTTCACCAACAAAGTCGCCGGCGTAGTGGTCTTTCTTATTCCCTTTGCGCTGCCGTTCATGGATATCGCCATCGTCGCGATTCCCGCTTGCGCTGTCGCGACGTTCGCTGCTGTCCAGGAAGGCCATTTCATAAGAGCGGGCAAAGCAGAATCACCCGCATAGCCTTCGAGGGTTTCGGCACGTTGCCTGAGGAGTGCGCGGCAGTAACCGTGGTGGACGGAGAGGTCGTGGGTGACCTGCCCTATGCAACTTTGGTCTATAAGATTGCGAAGAACCATTAGAAAAGAATGTCGTTTGGGTAAAATGTGCACAATACAATGCTCGGTGATGGCGTCGAGCAATGATGCGAGCTCTATAAATGGGGGCAGAATCGAAACGCTCTTGGTAGACGAGTCGGTGCTTCCGTAAGGCCGAGATGCCCCGGTCGTCCGCAAATCGTGGGAAACGACCACGGCACAGAACAGGGGAAGGCGGTGCGTCGTGCAAGACGAAGGAATTCTGTGGTCGGTTGACAACGGCTTGCTTGTTGTGGAGCTAGCGCCGGGCGGTGATGGCTCCATACCCATGAAGCGCATCACGGAAACCGTCACGGTCGACGCGGGTCCTCGCTGGGACGAGACCTGCGAAGAGCAGCGCGAGCGGATAACCGAGCAATGGAGCCTCTGGGATGCGCAACGCGGCAAAATTGTCGAGGTTTGCATAGGCGAAGGCATAACGTCCATTCCCGCCGAAGCCTTTTCCGGGATGGAGAATCTGCGGCACGTCCGCCTGCCTGGAAGCTTGGGGGGGATCGCCCCGCGAACCTTCAGAGGCTTGTCGAACCTCGAATCGGTTTCGATCTCCGAGGGCACGTGGTGGATCGGAGAGAGGGCTTTCGAGGGTTGCAAGGCTCTCAGGAGCGTTATGCTTCCCAGCACCCTCCGCAAGGTCTGCGACAGTGCTTTCTCGGAATGCGCGAACCTCGAGGGAATCGCACTTCCCCAGGGGCTGAACGAAATCGGCGCGTTCGCCTTCAGCGGCTGCGTTTCCCTCACGTCCGCCATCATTCCCGAAGGCGTGACCAAAATCGGCGGGCAGGCCTTCTTCAAATGCGGCAACCTTGTAAACGTATCGATTCCGGACAGCGCAACTGAAGTCGGAAGAAGCGCCTTTTCCTCCTGCGGCGGCCTACAAGAAGCAAGCGTTCCGCGTGGCATGAGCACCCAGCAGCTTGACGACGTGTTCGGCTACTACGGTTCGGGTAAGCGGGTGAAGTATCGCCGTCGGTCAGCGTTGTCGGGATTGTTTGGAAAGAAATAGGTGCGATTGCAAAAACGTTTGCATCTACGGTGCGAAAACCAGCAGCTTCTCAAGCTGCCGTAAAGAGAGCTTGCCTGCATGGGCCATTGCGCATGCAGGCTTAGGGCGCATGCAGATTCGCCGATTACCCGCGCGCGTTTCCTCGCGTCCAGATGCTCACTTTGTAGCCATCTGCTGGCTACCACATGCGGAGTCCATTTCCGCAGAAATAGCAGTACGAGGCAACACCAGCCGGACGACACGACGCGGACCGGACGTGTTTTCGGACTTTGCAACGGTAGAGTGGGAATAAGGGAAGAGGGCTTTTACCGTTCGAACTTGGCGAAATATCC
>CAYOBD010000336.1:0-2400 GCA_964402005.1 uncultured Eggerthellaceae bacterium | reverse complement strand
GAAGCTAAAGGAAGAATTGAAAGACTTAACCAAACATTTCAATCTAGACTTCCTGCCGCCGAGCGTCGTGCCGTGCCCGCCGAAGAATTTCGTCGCGGAATGCACTACGATGTCGGCGCCGTGCTCGATCGGGCGCACCCAATAGGACGCGCCGAACGTGTTGTCGATCACCAGGGGCAGGCCGTGCGCGTGCGCGATCTGCGCGATCGCGTCGATGTCGGGGATGTCGGACGTGGGATTGCCCAGCGTTTCGACGTAAATCGCCTTGGTGTTCGGCTGGATGGCGCCTTCGACCTCCGCGAGGTTGTGCGCATCGACGAACGTCGCCTCGATGCCGTACTGCGGCAGCGTGTGCGCAAGCAGGTTGTAGCTGCCGCCGTAGATGGTCTTTTGTGCCACGATGTGCTCGCCCGCCCGCGCGAGCGCCTGAATCGTGTACGTGACGGCTGCTGCACCTGCGGAAACAGCGAGCGCCGCCACGCCGCCCTCGAGCGCCGCTACGCGCTTCTCGAGCACGTCCTGCGTAGAATTCGTCAGCCGGCCATAGATGTTGCCGGCATCGGTCAGATTAAAGCGCGCCGCCGCATGCGCGGAATCGTGGAACACGTACGACGTGGTTTGGTAGATGGGCACCGCACGCGAATCGGTTACGGGGTCGGCCTGTTCCTGGCCTACGTGCAGCTGAAGGGTTTCAAATTTGTAATCGGCCATGATGATGTCTCCTGTTCCTGTGGTCTCATCTGTTCGACATCTTGCAAATAGTCCGGCTCCGTTCACGTACATGAAAAAGGAGCCTGCAGCTCCCGAACATGCCGAACACGATTGTACGCGCTTTTCGGCGCGCGGAGCATCCCGCACCCTTACTCAATCGGCTTGAGGCACACTCGGGAGATAGGCATTCGATGGCCTGCGATGGAACAGCTCATTCGGAAAGCTTTCATCGATCCTCCTCTCCCCTCTTGCATTATCGCGACGCTTGGTTACAATACACATACCAACATAGTATGTCAATATGTGAGTTATCGATAGCTAGCGAGCAATTGGAGCGGATATAATGGGCTCAACGCGATTAGGAGAACACTATGATTTCCACGAAAGGGCGCTACGCGCTCAGAGTCCTCATAGATCTGGCCGAGCAGGATTCGCAGATGCCCGTGCCCCTGAAAGACATCGCACGCCGTCAGGGCATTTCGGACAAATACTTGCAGCACATCGCAAAACTGCTGGTAGATCGGGGGCTCATCGTCGGTACGAGCGGCAAAGGCGGTGGCTATCTGATGGCACGTCCGCCGCAAGAATGCACTGTGGCAGATGTGCTCTCAGCAGCCGAAGGGACGCTCGCGCCTGTTGCCTGCCTAGCATGCGGCACGATCGAGTGCGACCGATCGGATACCTGCAAAACGCTTCCCGTGTGGCAGAAGTTCGACACGCTGACGCGCGAATTCTTCACTGGGATCACAATTGCCGATTTAGCGGAAGGCACAGTCGACCTAGCATAGCAGCAAGCGCTTCATCGGTTTATCACGTACAACCCAACATCATTTCAATGGCGCCTGACGGATGGTTCGATAGCCCGTGGATGAGCCTGGCGAGCGGCCCTATAGCCCATGCGACAAACACGACGAGCGACTCGATAGCCCATGGGGCAAGCCTGGCGAGCGGTTCGATAACCCGCACGGCAATTGAGCTTGACCCTTGGCGCACTCACAACCTTTGCAACACCCCTGCCCGAAAGGAGAGAACACAATGAACGAAGAGCTGCTGGTATGCCGCAGCGTGTCCGCCACGGCAGGCGACAAGCCGATTCTGCATGGCGTCGACCTGACTGTCCGACGCGGCGAGGTCCATGTGCTGATGGGCCCGAACGGCGCAGGCAAATCGACGCTCGGCCACGTGCTGATGGGCAGCCCGGCCTATGAGGTCACGGACGGCACCATCCTGTTCGACGGTGCCGACATCACCGGTCTTTCACCCGATAAGCGCAGCCAAGCGGGCCTGTTCCTAAGCTTCCAGGCGCCTGTCGAGATACCTGGCGTGCCGCTGCGCAGCTTCCTGCGCGCCATGGTTGAGGCGCACGGCGTTTCCATGAAGAACAAGGAGTTCAAGAAGCGCATCAACACGCTTGCCGGCGAACTGGATATGGATCCGGCCTACCTCGACCGCGAGCTGGGCGTGGGCTTCTCGGGCGGCGAGAAGAAGAAAGTCGAGATGCTGCAGCTTCTGCTGGTGCAGCCGAAGCTCGCCATCTTGGATGAGACCGACTCGGGACTCGACGTCGACGCGCTTTCGGTCGTGTCGCGCGGTATGGAGCTGTATCGCCGCGAGCAAGACGGCACGCTGCTCATCATCACGCACAACACGCGCATCCTTGAGCGCCTGGCCGTCGACCGCACGCACGTC
>CAYOBD010000335.1:2082-2415 GCA_964402005.1 uncultured Eggerthellaceae bacterium | reverse complement strand
ATGGTGCCGCCGCTGGCCAGTGCCTTGGCATGCACGATCTTCAAGGATCGCTGTACGGAGACAGAGCTCAAGAGCGCTCCGGTCAACTGGGTCATGGGTCTGTCGTTCATCACCGAAGGCGCCATCCCGTACGCCGCTGCCGACCCACTGCGCGTTATCCCCGCATGCGTTATCGGTTCTGCGGCGGCAGGCGCCATTTCCATGGCGTTCGGATGCACCCTCATGGCGCCCCATGGCGGCATCTTCGTATTCGCAGTGGTCGGCAACTGTCCGATGTATCTGGTTGCGCTGGTCGCGGGCCAGTTCGCGCGCCATAGCCTTCTCCTCTTCGGT
>CAYOBD010000335.1:0-2072 GCA_964402005.1 uncultured Eggerthellaceae bacterium | reverse complement strand
CTGGTCGCGGGCATGATCATAGGCGCCCTGATGCTGCGCATCCTGAAGAAGAAGGTTACGAAGGAAGAAGAGGAGATTGCCGAGGAAGTTGCAGCAGAGGCGTAAGCCATCAAGCGCGGCAACTTCGGGTTGCTTAAGGTAACAGCCTGCGCAGTGCGAAAAGATCAGGTGCAGCATCGCAGAGCGCAGGGTAGATAGCGAGATAGGTTCAAACCAGTGCGGCAGGGTGCCTGGCCTTCGCCGCACGAAAGAAAGGATGTGCCATGTTTTCAGAGAAGGTCACGCTCGTTAATCCGCAGGGCTTCCATATGCGTCCTGCCAGCCTGATCGTGCAGGAGGTTGGCAAGTATGACGCCGACGTCACCATCGTGCGCAATGGCAACGAGATCCCGGCCAACAGCCTGATGGCAATGATGGCAGCCGGCATCAAGTGCGGCGAGGAGATTGAAATCCGTGCGGAAGGCGCCCAGGAAAACGAGGCCGGTCGCGCCATCGTCGACTTCATCGCTGCGGGAATGGGTGACTAATGGAACTTAAGGGAACCGCCGCCAGTGCGGGAATCGGAATCGGGACTGTCGTCATTGTCGAGGAGCCGACGCTCGATTATGTGAGCCGCACGGTCGAGGATACGGCGGCCGAGGTCGAGCGTCTCAATGCGGCGATAGCGGGCTATATCGATTACACGAACGCTCAGGCCGACACCATGCGCGAGACGGTGGGGGAGAAAGAGGCTGAGATCCTTACGGGCCACGTCATTATGATCAGCGATCCCTATATGCAGGGAGAAATGGTCAAGCTCATCGAAGGCGGCATGTGTGCCGAGGACGCGTTGGTGCAGATATGCGACATGTTTGCCACTATGTTTGAAGCGACGGGTGACGAGCTGACGATGCAGCGCGCAACCGATGTCCGCGATGTCAAGACCGGCGTGTTGGCCGAGCTGCTGAACAAACGCCCCGTCGATATGGGTACGCTTCCAATCGGAAGCGTCGTCGTTACGCACGATTTGACGCCTTCGATGACGGCCGGCATCCGTCCCGGCGCCGTGGTGGGCTTCATCACCGAGACGGGTGGCCTTACGAGCCACTCTGCAATCCTTGCACGCGCCATGGAGATCCCGGCTGTACTCTCCGTTCCTGGCGTATGCCATAAGCTCGCCGATGGTGACCAGGTCATCGTTGATGGAAGCGCGGGCACGGTTGCTGTGGACCCGACCGAGGAGGAGCTCGGAGCGGCGCGAGATGCGCAGGCGGCGTTCATGGCAGAGCGTGCAGAGCTTGCTAAGTTCATCGGCGTGCGTACGGTTGCGGCTTCGGGAGAGCAATTCGAGCTATTTGCCAATATCGGCAAGCCCGACGATGCCACGCAGGCGATGGAGCGCGATGCCGAGGGCGTCGGGCTGTTCCGCACGGAGTTCCTGTTCATGGATTCCAAGTCGATGCCCACGGAGGATGAGCAGTTCGAAGCCTATAAGAAGGCTGCGATCATCTGCAAAAACAAGCCCATCATCATCCGCACGCTCGATATCGGCGGCGATAAGGAGATCGACTATCTCGGACTCGAGCGCGAGGACAATCCGTTCATGGGCTTCCGCGCCATCCGCTACTGCCTCGCGCGCGAGGATGTGTACCGCACGCAGTTGCGCGCGCTGCTGCGCGCGAGCGCGTTCGGCGAGATTCGCATCATGGTGCCGCTCGTGACGTGCGTGGACGAGCTGACGGCCGTGAAAGCGCTCGTGAAGCGCTATATGCAGGAGTTCGACCAGGAAGGTGTCGCTTACAATCCCGATATCCAGATCGGCGTGATGATGGAGACGCCCGCTGCTGCGCTCATCGCCGACCTGCTTGCCGAGGAGGCCGACTTCCCGCGCCTCGATGATGGCCGCCTTCAGTCTCTCCACTGCGATGGGGTACTCCGCACGGGTATAGACCACGCCATGGTCCGCACCGATGGCGTAACCGCCGATCATCATACCTTCGATAACGGCCAGCGGATCGCCTTCCAGAACGGATCTGTCCATGAATGCACCCGGGTCACCTTCGTCACCGTTACAGACGATGTACTTGTCACCC
>CAYOBD010000334.1:0-2433 GCA_964402005.1 uncultured Eggerthellaceae bacterium | reverse complement strand
TTCGGTTGGCTTTGCAAGAATTCGTTATGTGTTCGGTTCAACCTGCGAATCAAGGCAGAGACAATCAATCCATTCCATTAGTGTGCTTTTTGCTCAAATTTCAAATGAAGCGCAAAAAAGAAGTAGAATAAAAAAGTTATGTCTAAACAAGAAAACATACCCACCGAAGGGGATAAGGTCGCATCGAGCCCCGGCCTCGAACGGCAAAGCGCGAAGACCGACCGCCTGGGCACGGCAGGCATCGGCAGGCTGCTGCTGGAATTCACGATACCCTGCATCGCCATGTCGGTGTTCAACTCGCTGTACAACCTGATCGATGCTGCGTTCCTTGGCATCGCGATGCCGGACGGCTCCGGCGTTGCCGTAACGACTTTGGCGTTGCCCATCCAGATCATCTTGATCGGCTTCTCCATGCTGGCAGGTGCCGGTGGCAGCACGCTCGGCGCCATCCTGCTCGGCGAGGGCAAGAAGAAGGAGGTCGAGCACACGCTTGGCAACACGACCGTGCTGCTCATCGTGATAGCGGCTGTGGTGGCGCTCATCGCGCTCGTGCTCATCGATCCTCTGCTGGCCCTTGTCGGCACGCCCGAAGTGCTCTGGGAGCAGACGAAGGCGTTCGTGCAGATCATCTGCTTGTTCTTCGTGTTCCAATCGCTCGGCGGCGGCCTCAACAACTTCCTGCGTGCCGCCGGCCAGCCTACGCTGGCGTTCATCAGCAGCGCACTGGGCACCGTCATCTGCGTCATCCTGAACTACCTGTTCGTGCTTCAGTTCGGCTGGGGCGTGGTCGGCAGCGCCTGGGCCACGGTCATCGGGCAGGCCTGCGGCATGCTGCCGGTGCTGTGGTATTTCATCTTCTACAGCAAGGCCTCGTTCCGGCTGAGGCTTTCGTGCCTGCGCCTGCGCGGCGATCTGCTGCGCCGCATCATCGCCTTGGGCATGGCGTCGTTCGCCATGCAGGTGGCGGCCATGTTCGTCAACATCGTCTTCAACCACGTGGTCACGATGTACGGCGCGCAGGACGCCCTCGGAGCCGCAGGGGCGCTCGGCGCCATCGGCGTGGCGCAGCGCGTATCCTGGTTCGCGTTCACACCCATCATGGGTATCGCCATGGGCGCGCAACCCATCATCGGATTCAACGTGGGCGCGCGCAATTGGAGCCGCGCACTCAAGACGATGAAATGGTCGAGCATCGACGGAGCCGCCGTCGGGCTGTTCTTCTTCATCATATGCGAGCTGTTCCCCGAGCAGATCGTCGGGCTGTTCGGCATCGAGGACAGTCTGAAGGAGTTCTCCGTCCTGGCCATGCGCATCTACGTCCTGTGGTTCCCGCTCGTGGGCTACCAGGCGGTCGCGTCGAGCTACTTCCAGTCGAGCGGCCAGCCGCTGAAGGCCACCATCCTCGAACTGATTCGCCAGGTCATCTACCTGATTCCGCTTTATCTGTTCCTGCCGGGCGCCCTGATTTCCCTCCTTGGAATCTCGGGCCTGATGGGCGTGGTCATCTGCGTGCCGGTCTCCGACATGCTCTCAACGATTACGACCACGATTTTCATCGTGATAGAGGTGCGCAAGCTGCATCGAAGGATGCGGGAAGCAGAGCAGCCGGCACCAGAGCCGACCGCCGCGTAAGGGCCCTCCAGCCGATTACGCCAGTCCCCGCAGAAACTCCAGAACGGCTTCGAGCAGCTGAGCATCGTCCTCGGCGGCGAAATGGCGCAGCGGGACGCGCAGCCGGCGTTGCTCGGAAGCATACTGTGCGCGGACGCGGCGAAGGCGCGTCATCGTTTCCCGCGAAACGTCGATCGGCTCGACGACCAGCTTTCCCGCCACGACCGACACTATTTCGATGTGCCGCTCTGAGCATAGGGCCTTGATGCGAGCCTTCACCAGCAGATTGCGTGCCTCCTGCGGCATGTCGGGACGCGCCGCGAGCAACTGCTCGGCAATCCGATCCACCAGTATCTCTGTCGAGGCATTCGCAATCCGCCGATACCACAGCACGCGCTCATCAGCAGCGGGCACATAGCTTTCGGGCAGATACGTTGCGCCGGGGATGTTCACTGTGATGTCCGAAAGCGCCGGCGGCAAGCCCTCGAGCGCCTTCAGGTCGCCTTCGCGCGTGGCAGCCACGGCGTGCGCGAGCATTTGCGCGAACATGTCGAAGCCGACGGCGCTCATGTTGCCATGCTGCTCGGCCCCCAAAAGGCTGCCTGCACCGCGTATCTCCAGATCGCGCAGCGCAATGCGCATGCCGCTACCCAGGTCCTGATGCTCGCCGAGCGCCGTCAGCCGTGCTGCCGCCTCGTCGGTAAGCGGAACGTTGTCGGGGAACATGAAGAATGCGTATGCCTGCACGGAGCTGCGTCCGACGCGGCCTTTCAGCTGATACATCTGCGCTAAGCCCAATCGCTGGGAGTCCTCGATGATCAG
>CAYOBD010000333.1:0-2434 GCA_964402005.1 uncultured Eggerthellaceae bacterium | reverse complement strand
AACCGACGCCTCCGACGACCTGATAGGGAATACCGTTTCTGACGAGCGATTGGCCCGAACGTTTGCGCAGGATGGACCTGAACCTCAATGACTTCCTGGATATGAACCGCCAGGTGCGCAAGATGGGCGGCATCGGCAAGCTCGTGAGCGCGCTTCCCGGCGGCGACCGCATGATGGCCCAGGGCCAGGTCGACGAAAATGCGCTCGAGGAGATGGAGGTCATCATCAACTCGATGACCAAGGCCGAGCGCGAGAAGCCCGACATCATCAACGGCTCGCGCCGCGCCCGTATCGCCGCTGGCGCCGGCGTGCAGGTTTACCAGGTGAACCAACTGCTCAAGAAGTATGGCGAAACGCGCAAGATGGTGAAGAAGATGATGGCCGGCATGCAGGATATGCCCGGTCGCAAAGGCAAGAAGGGCAAGAAGGGCCGTCGCGGCGGTAAGCTGCGCCGCGGTATGCTCCCCGGCGGCATGAGCCTTTCGGATCTGCGCCAAATCCAAGACATGATGGACATGTAGCTCCTGCGGAATGTGAAATTAAGGCGACCTTAATTTCACATTCCGTGCCACGCGGGGCCAAAAAAGGCAACACTCTGTCGGTTTCTTTTCGGCAGCGTGCGCGATATTTGTGGATGATGGCCGCACCTGTTGTGTGAGCGGCTGTTTCGACCTATTATGTTCCATTGCTGTATTCATAGACAAAAAGGAGTTCAACTAGATGGCTGTTAAGATTCGCCTTTCCCGTCACGGCGCGAAGAAGCGTCCGTACTACCGCATCGTCATTGCTAACTCGCGCGCCCCGCGCGATGGTCGTTTCATCGAGGAGATCGGCCGCTACAATCCCTGCGTCGATCCTTCCATGATCGAGTTCGACAAGGAGCGCCTGGAGCATTGGCTGGCCTGCGGTGCACAACCGACGGATCGTGTTGCCCGCCTGATGGAGACGTACGAGAAGGACGCCTAGTACCATGAGCGATCCCACCAAGGACATAGCCGGCCTGGTCGAGTGCATCGTTAAGCCGCTCGTCGAATATCCTGATGAGGTCGTCGTCACTTCGCAGGAAGAGGATTCTGGCACGGCCTATGTCGAGATCCACGTGAACGACGAGGATACCGGCAAGGTCATCGGCCGCCAGGGTCGCGTCATCAAGTCGATCCGCACCTGGCGCGCGCCGCTGCGTCGCGTCACGACCTCCATGCGGAAGTGGAGATCGCCGACTAGATGCGCACGTGGGCAGATGTAGCGCAACTTGTTAAAACGCGCAATCTGGACGGGAGCTTTGCCGTGCGTTGCACGGCAGGGCTTCCTTTTTTATTGGAAGAAGGCATGGAGGTCGCGCTCGTCCCGCCGCAGGAGGATTTGCCGCGGCGCGTGAAGGTGGCTCGCGTTGATGACGATGGCGGCGGCATGGGCTCCGTGCGTTTCGCGGAGGTCAGCGACCCAAGCGTTGCGCGTGCACTGGTGGGTTCGCACTGCCTTGTGCGGCGCAGCGTGCTGCCCGAGACGGCCGTTGTTGCCGTCGGCGGAGGCATCGCCGGCTGGGAGGTGCGCGATGCGCGCGAGGGCCTGCTCGGCACCGTTGCGGGCATCGTGGAGAATCCCGGTCAGAGCTTGCTCGAAGTGTCGCGTCCTGATGGCAGCACGTTCTTGATCCCGCTGGTGGACGAGCTTGTATGCTCCATCGACGAGGACGCCCGCGCAATCGAGGTCGACCTTCCGCCCGGCCTGGCACAACTGTAAAAGTGAATCATTGGGGAGACTCCCCAATGATCCAAAGTGAATCATTGGGGAGTCTCCCCAATGATTCACTTATGAAAGAGGAGGAGGCACGCGATGATCATCGAAACGCTTTCCACGTTCCCGCGGATGTTCGACTCCGTGATGGGCGCGTCGATGATGATGCGTGCGCAGGACAAGGGCCTGCTGGATTTCACGGCCTATGACCTGAGGGATTGGACGCACGATCGCCATCGCACGACCGACGACGATCCTTACGGCGGAGGACCCGGGCTGATCATGGCATGCGGCCCTATTTTCGAGGCGTACGAGGCCATCACAGGAGTGGCCACCGGTACAGGCCCGTTTCCGATCACGGGAGATGAGCAGACTCTCACCGGGCCTGCGCCGCGCCATGCCAACGGCGTGCGTCCGTGCACTGTGTTCCTAACGCCGTGTGGGCGCCTATTCGACGACGCGATGGCAAACGAGCTTGCCAAAGAGGAGCGGCTCCTGTTCATCTGCGGCCACTACGAGGGCATCGACGAGCGCGCCTATGAGCTTGCGGACCGTTGCATCTCGCTGGGCGATTACGTGCTGACGAGCGGCGAGCTGGCCGCGATGGTGGTGATCGACGCAGTTGTGCGCAAGATAGACGGTGTTCTGGGCGCTGAAGGCGGGGCTTCGGTAGAGAGCTTCGCGACCGGACTGCTGG
>CAYOBD010000332.1:0-2448 GCA_964402005.1 uncultured Eggerthellaceae bacterium | reverse complement strand
GTAGAATTGTACTTTTTTAAATGTTTTCGAGCGATTTTTCAGGCTCGAAAACGCGCTGGTTCACAGTATCTCGACACTTTAGGGTTCTCGAGCGCAACGAGAGGGGCGCCCACATCTGCGGACGCCCCTGTTTGATTGCTGCTGCAACGATTCGCTCTTGCACCGTAATACTCTCAGTATCATGGCGTCTGAACTGGGATTTTAATCGTTATCTTCCTCTGCTGCCTTGGACATGTCAATCTCGCCGTACTTCTTGCGGTATGCCCTGCGGTACAGCAACTCGATGGTAGCTAGGCACACGAACCCGACGGCACCGATCTGCATGGCGTTTGCCGCTGCTGTTAAACCGAGCATCTCCTTGATGGCGTTGATGACGATGGGCGAAAGCGACATGCCCACGTTCACTGCCACAAGAGCAAGCGACATGGCAAGCGTGGCGCTGTGCGTGGCTTCACGGCTGATGAGGTAGATGGTCGAAATCTCCTGCACGCCCGAACCGAAACCGAACATGAGGCCGCCGATGACCAGAACCGGGAAGGCCGTCGACAACGACGCGATGGTAAGTCCGCATGCTAGGATGAGGAAGCCCACGGCGAGTGTACGGTCGCCGATGACGCTGGACATCTTGCCATACATGATGCCCAGGCAGAAGGCCACCAGATAGTTGGCGGACGTGATCAGCGAGATGTCCGCCGGCGTACCCAGACCCTTCTCGGAAACCATCATGGCAACGTTGGTGTAGTAGGAGAACTGGAACAGGCACGCGCACACGAAGAGGATGAGCAGGTAGAGCATCTGCGGCGTGACCAGTTCGCGCAAGCCCGCGCCACCATGCGACACCAGGCGCACCTCGAGCTCGCCCTTCGGCATGCGGAACCACGCGATGAGAAACACCGGGATGGTGAGCGCATAGACGAAGTACGCGAAGTACCAGCCCGCAAGGGCCAGGAACCCAACCATCAACGAGATGGTGGCGGCGCCCATGTAGTTGGCCGCTTGTTTGAAGCCGAGCACCTTGCGGCGCTCGTCACCTGCAGGCCACACTTCGCAGATGACCGACGATGCCAACGGGTGCAGGAAGCCCTGACCAATGCCGATGAGCGCGCTGCTGGCGAGCACGATGTAGAAGTTGGCACCTTGCGAGATGATGGGAATCAGGCCCGCAACCAGCAGGATTGCCAACGAGAACAGGCCAATCGTGCGCTTGCGTATATACGACGCAAGCACGCCCGTAAGCAACATGGTCGGAATGGAAATGAGCGATGGAATGGACAAGACCATCTGGATCATGGTGGTGGAAACATCTGGAAACTGCTTCCCCACCTCGGCGAGAACCGCCGAAAAGGAACTGAAAGCACTGTCGAAAATGGCGAATGCGCATACCGGTACAAGAACGATGGCGTTCTTGACCTGGAAGTAACTCGCAAGCCCGCCTGACTTGGAATTCATTGTTAATCCCCCGATAACAGATCAGTTGCCGAGCCTTGTCGGATTGGCCGCTTTCCCCTTACGGCACGCATCCACCCGGCAATTGGCTTTTACATGGGTACGTGAAATACCCTGTGGTTCACAAGCAGCACGTTGAATTCCACAAGTCCACCCATAGGCTCCCCTTCCTGTGAGCGTTTTGCTACTTCTTCGTTTCCGGCACGACCGTCGCGGTATCGACGAGCCACGAAAGCGCGATGATGCGCTTGGCAGCCGCTTCCACAACAGCCGATTTCCCATTCTTCTCCAGGTCTGCGACGTCCTCGAGCGGCTGTTTGAACAGCTGCAGGTGGGCGTTCTTCAAATCATCGTCGGTGAGTACCAGATCTTCGCGACCGTCGAACAGCTCTTCCAGGGCGAATGCCTGACGCAGGTTCTCGCCGGACTTCACCAGCAAGTGCATGGACAGCTCCTGCTCGTTCATTTCGTTCTCGTGATAGTAGTCGTCGAACGTCTTGCCCTGCTGCTTCAGCTCGCGTTCCAACTTGTTCATCTGCTGCCTGTACGAAGACTGGTAGAACGCATCGGGAATATCGCCCTGCAGGCGCTTCTCGATGACAACGTTGGCAAGATGCGCGATGGTCTCGCGGTTCTTCTTCTTCACCTCGTACTCGACGCCCTTGCGCGCCTCTTCCAGGAATTCCTCTACCGTGGAAATCTGGTCATAGTTCTCGGCTACCCATTCGTCGGTGAGCTCGACTTCGTTCTTCTTCAGCTGGGCGAGCACCTTGACGTTGGAGATATAGCGGTCGACATCGCTCTTGGAAATGCCACGTGGGCGCGGCATGGTGAACTCGACCTTCTTCTCCTCGCCCACCTTCATGCCCAGGATGCCGTCCACGAAGGGTTTCGGCATGGTACGGGCATCGGTTTCGAGCACATACGCCATGCCCGAAAAACGCGTGTCCAGCTCGTTGTTCTTCATGGTGGTGACGTCCAGGCGCACGATGTCGCCCATAT
>CAYOBD010000331.1:0-2466 GCA_964402005.1 uncultured Eggerthellaceae bacterium | reverse complement strand
GTCATAGCAGATTCAGCTGGCCGTTGGATTGCTCGGTCCAGCGATGCACCTTGCGGCGGTTTTTCTGGACGCCGCGGGCATAAGGGATTTCCGGGTAGCCGAACCCGACGATGAGCTTCATGTAGTGGTCGGCGGGTATCCCGAGCATTTCGCGTGCCTCGGGTGCGAGCTCGCACAGCACATCGGAAGGATAGCTCATGATGATGGTTCCCAATCCGTGCGCGTTAGCGAGCAGTTCGAAATATGCCGTAGCCAAATTGCAGTTGATGGCGTAGTCGGCCGCCCAGCGTCCCGTGGCCTTGGTGTGTGCTACGAACAAGTGGGGAGCGCCGCAGAAGAGCAGGTCGCCTTTGCGCACGGTCGCCTCAGACTGCTTCATCTTGGCGTAATAGAAGCCGTCGAAGCTCGATGTGTAGCGTCCGCGCGCTGCGGCCTTCTCCATGGCTGCGTATGCAACATCGCGGATGTGCCGCATGCGGTCCTTGTCGTCGATAACCGTGTATTCGGTCGTTTGTGCGTTTCCGCCTGCTGGCACGTTCTGCATGGCGGTCAGGATGCGGTCGATGATGGCGGGATTCACGTCCTCGTCGCGGTAGCGTCGGCACGAACGGCGATTCGCAACGAGGCGTTCCAGGTATTCGCCCGTTTCGGCAGGGGCGGGTGGAAGCGACATCTCCGGGGTTTTCCCGAAAATCGAGATTGCGCCCACGGGGCATACGGCCAGGCAGTGCTCGCAGCGCCAGCAGCCTCGCCAGCCGAATCGCTCGAAGGGAAGCATATGCGGCAGGCCGCTTTCGTCCTGCTCGATTACCATGCCCGTGCAAACGGCGACGCATCTGCCGCAGCGTATGCACTTCGACGCATCGACCGAGAAAAGGGTTTTTTCCTTCGCATCCATGATGCCCCTCCGTTTCTGCTTTTGCGGGATGATTATACCTAGCTACAGCGACCTGGGAATTTGTGGAACAATTATCCAGAGTAGCGATTTCCTAATCATTAATCCCATCTGATTCGTTGCATGGGTTTCCGCCGGGCGCCTTGTTGTTCCGCGCGACATCCACTGAGGCGTTAGAATGCAGAAATCAACGAAGCTGAAGCGGCATGGGATGTTCAAGCAGCGGCTGCGAGGGGTGGCCCCCGGTTGCATTCCCGCTGCGATGCGTGCCGCCGGCCGTGTTGGCAGAACGGAGGAGGACATGGCAGAGAACAGATACGAGGATGCGGAAGAACTCACGCAGGAGCAGATAGACTTCTTCCTCGAGCGCATGGATTCGGGCGAGGTGTGCGTTGCCGGGTCGGAGGTGCACCGCCTGATGACGGCGGCGTCCGAGCGTGCGATGCGCATCACGTCGCGAATGAATGCGGAGTTCAACGGCCTATCCGAGACGCGCGCCCAGCTCGAGCGGCTATTCAATAGGCCGCTCCCGGAAGGTGTGGGGCTGTTCCCTCCATTCACGACCGATTGCGGCTTGAACACGCATCTGGGTGAGGATGTGTTCATCAACGCCGGTTGCCGCTTCCAGGACCAGGGCGGCATCTACATCGGCGATCGGGCGCTCATCGGCCACAACGCCGTCATTGCCACGCTGAACCACGATATGGATCCCGCACGGCGCGCCGATCTTCACCCAGCGCCTGTGCATATCGGCGCAGATGCATGGCTCGGCTCGAATGTGACGGTGCTGCCCGGAGTGACGATCGGCGACGGTGCTATCGTTGCTGCTGGCGCTGTCGTGACGAAGGATGTTGCACCGCGCACCATCGTCGGCGGCGTCCCCGCTCGGGTGATCCGCGAGCTATAGCGTATTTTCGAGGAGGGCGGAAATGAGAAGAACAGTGATGATTGCATGCGCGATCGTGCTAGCCGCAACGGTGCTGGCTGGATGCGGACAGGCGCAAGACGCGAAGCAGGACCAAGCTGAGAATGCAGCGTCGTCGACTGCCATTGCGGCGGCTGCGACGGTTGGGGATACGTCTGCTATCGAAGAAGGACTCGCTGATGCTGCCGTGTCCGTCCCCGCAGAGGGTGCGGATGCCGAAGCGCCGGCAGCGGCCGAAGCGCCGACGTCAGCCGAAGCGCCGACGTCAGCCGAAGCGCCGGCAGCGGCCGATGACCCGTCAGCTGCCGAGCGTTTCTCGATCCAGGTGGGTGGAACAACGCTGCCCGCCGTATTTGCCGATACGGATGCAGCCCGCGAGCTTGCAGCGCTTCTGCAAAATGGGCCGATGACGGTGGAGCTTCATAGCTACGGTGGCTTCGAGAAGGTCGGTCCGTTGCCCGGCGGGCTTACGGCAGCTGATGAGCAGATCACGACCGAGCCCGGTGACATCATGCTATATGCAGGAGACCAGATTACGATCTTCTATGGTTCGAACACCTGGGAGTACACCCCGCTCGGCAAGATCGAGGGCGCCACGGCCGAAAGCCTGCAGCGTGCCTTCGGCGACGGCGACATAGAGGTTGTC
>CAYOBD010000330.1:0-2473 GCA_964402005.1 uncultured Eggerthellaceae bacterium | reverse complement strand
ATGGGCCGCTCATCGTGTGCGGCGAGGATGAGCCTGCGGTATCCGTTGCGCAGACGCTGGGCCGTCCGTTCTTGACGTACGGCATCGGTGAAGATTTCGACTTCGCGGTGGTGGACTATAACCCGCATGGCGTGGGCAGCGATTTCTGCCTGCGACTGCCCGATGGCCGTACGGTCGAGTCGGGCATCACTCAGAATCCCGGCCGCCACAACGTGTTGAATGCGGCATCCGTGATCGGGCTGGTATATGCGCTCGGGCTGGATGCCGATGCGGCAGCGCAGGCTATGCGCACGTTCGCGGGCGTGCGCAGGCGCTTCGATCTAGTGGGCGAGGCAGCCGGCGTTACAATCGTCGACGACTACGCCCATCATCCGACCGAAATCGCCGCCACCATCAAAGCGGCGTCGGAGCTTGGCTACAACCGGGTCCACATCCTGTTCCAGCCTCATCGCTATTCGCGGGCGCCTCTGTTCACGGAGGTGCTGCGCGAGGAATTCGGCAGCGCGTTCGATGCGGCCGACACAGTCACCTTCATGAACGTGTATCCGGCAGGCGAAGCGCCGGTGCCAGGTGTGAGCGGCCAGACATTCCTGAATGTCATCGAGGCGCACCCCGGCCATCCGCAGACGCATTATGTTCCGCGGCTGCAGGATGCGGTCCCGCATATGGTCAATCTCGCCCAGGTCGGCGATCTGGTGATAACGATGGGTGCTGGCGACGTTACGGCCATAGGCCCTGAGCTGCTGCGTGCTTTGCAGGAACAGGGCTGATAACGTGGCTGATTTGCATCGACCTTCTCAACAGGGCAGCGCAGACGCGCCGAAGCCCGCTTCTCGCCCCGCTGCGCGCAGGGCTGGGCGGACGTCTGCCCGCGGCGAGCGCGTCGCAGGCGATCGTCGCGCTGTACGCACCCGCGGGGATGCGGCAGGCCAGCAGCGGGATTCGCATCGCACATCGCGGCGTGCTGAGCGCATGGCAGGGGCCGAGCGCGCCACCGCGCGGCGCCACACCGGTGCAGGCACTCATCCTAGGTCCAGCATCGAAACCGCACAGGGCGATTTGGAATCTACCAGCATCGGCGAGATCAGGCGCAGCGCCGAGCGTGCCGAGCGTCATGCCCGTTTGGAGAAGACCCGCCGGCGCTACACCCGTCGCATCGTCATCGGCGTTGCCGTCGTGGTTGCGCTGATCGTGGGCTTTTTCGCCTTGCGTGCTTCGAACGCGTTTGCAATAACCAATGTGGAGGTTGTGGGCGTCACGCATCTGACGAGCGACGAGATGGCCCAGATGGCTGCCGTGCCCGCCGATACGACGCTGCTGCGCGTCGACACCGAAACCATCCGCAACAGGCTTCTGCAGAATGCTTGGGTGCTCGATGCCCAGGTGAATCGCGTTTTCCCGAATACGCTCGAGATCAGCGTGACAGAACGGAGCATCGCTGCCATCATCGAGGTGCAAAACGCCTCGGGCTCGGGCGTCAAATCCTGGGCGATTTCGTCTGACCACATTTGGCTCATGCCCATTCCCGACAAGAATAGCGAGGCGGCTAAAACCACCAGCCCCCAGATCTACGAGGATGCGGATGCGGCGCTGCATATCACCGATGTGCCTTACGGCACGCTGACCGAGATCGGTGCCGAATGCGTCGACGAAAACGTCAACAACGCGCTCGATATCGTGTCAGGCCTGACCACCGAGCTGTCCGACATGGTGGTGAGTGTTTCTGCGGCTGGGCCCGTCGAGACCACCCTCACTCTGGATAACGGCGTGGAAGTGGCATTCGGCAAGGCCGAGAATATCCGCGACAAGGAACGCGTCATCCTCAAGATTCTTGAGGACAACCCCGACGGCGTTGCCTACATCAACGTGCGCATGGTGGAAAACCCCACCTGGCGCGAAGTCTAATCTGCACGCGACGTTGTCGCCACCCGTCTGAGCCCGTCCCGCTTCCGTGGTGGGAATTGGATGAAAATACACCCCGTATGTGCACCTTTAGCGGCTTTGTCAGGGTTGTTCGTTGCAAACGCGCAATACTCGTGTACAATGGCTGATTGAGCAGGTTTCCGAAAGGGGAACTGCAGTTCAGAAACGAAATACGAACCGTGGAGGAGACAATGCCTATCAATCTTGCATCCGAGCATCTGGCGGTTATCAAAGTCGTCGGCGTTGGCGGCGGCGGCACGAATGCCGTTAACCGCATGGTCGAGGCGGGCGTGCAGGGCGTCGAGTTCATCGCTGTGAACACCGATCGCCAGGCGCTGCTCATGTCCGACGCCGATAAAACCATCCACATCGGCGAGGATCTTACGCGCGGTCTGGGTGCCGGCGCAAACCCCGAGGTGGGCGCGCAGGCGGCCGAGGAAAGCCGCGATGAGATTCGCCAGGCACTGGCCGAGGCCGATATGGTGTTCGTGACGGCCGGCGAAGGCGGCGGCACCGGCACGGGCGCTGCCCCCATCGTGGCGGAAATCGC
>CAYOBD010000329.1:0-2481 GCA_964402005.1 uncultured Eggerthellaceae bacterium | reverse complement strand
ATAAAGAACTGAGGGACCGGGGGTTTGAGATTCTGGATTTTCCCTGCAACCAGTTCGCGAACCAGGCCCCCGGAAGTGATGACGAGATCCATGAATTCTGCACACTGAAGTTCGGCACGGAGTTTCCCCAGTTCAGCAAGATCGATGTGAACGGAGAAACAGCGGATCCCCTGTATGCGTTCCTCTCCGCGGAGAAGCCTTTTGAAGGGTTCGGCAAGGGCCTGAAGGCGAAAGCGCTCATGAAGTTTGCGGACATGAACAACAAGAAGTACGTCGATGCAGCCTACATCAAATGGAATTTCACGAAATTCTTGGTGGACCGCGAAGGCAACGTGATCGCCCGCTTCGAGCCGACCGTGGATATGGTCGACGTGAAGAACGCGGTTGCCGCTGCGCTGTAGTTGTACATGAAACCGGGGCCGATCAGGCATATGCCCTCTTCGGCCCCGCCGCAAAGCTAGGAACCGGAAAAAGGAAATCATGCCGAACGCGATAGAGCATATGGGTGGCATACCTGCCGACGAGCTGCTGAAGCTGGAAAACCAGTTATGCTTTCCGCTGTACGCCTGCTCGAAGGAGGTCGTACGCCGCTACACCCCGTTTCTCGATGAGCTCGGCCTCACCTACACGCAATACCTTGCAATGATGGCGCTGTGGGAGTATGGCAGCATGTCCGTCGGCGAGCTGGGACAGCGCCTTTACCTCGATTCGGGCACGCTCACGCCTGTGCTGAAGAAGATGGAGGCGAAAGGCCTGGTCGAGCGCAAGCGCAGCTCCGAGGACGAACGCCGTGTGGAGATCGTCCTCACGCATGCCGGCGAGGCGTTGAAAACCGATGCGGCAAAAGTGCCCATCGAAATGGGCCGTTGCATCGATATCGCCCCTGAAGATGCCGCTGAACTCGCTCGGCTTTTGCATAAAATACTGGATGGGTTGACGAGCAGCGTCGAATGATTTCCCGCGTATTGTGCGGCAGACTTGAACGATGGAGCGGAAGCCCGGCAATGAGGGCTTCCGCTTTTTTCTGGGCAGGCTGTCCTACGCGTCGCGCATGCTGAAGAAGGAGGGCATCATGAGCCAAGCGGACAAACCTGTGGTATCGATTGTGAAATGCCCTGATTACGACAGCCTTGCCGATGTCGAGCCGGCGGTGCGCCGCGCATGCGACCTCGTTGGCGGGCTGGAATCGCTCATCATGCCCGGCGACACCGTCCTGATCAAGCCGAACCTCGTTCTGCCCTTTCCCTACAAGACCGGCGCAACGGCGAATCCATACGTAGTCGAGGCGCTTGCGCTGATCAGCCGCGAAAAGGGCGCGAAGCGCATCATCATCGGCGATGGGTCCTGTGTGGGAAACGATACCGAGAAAGCGTTTGATGCCTGCGGCTATCGTGAGCTTGCCGAACGCGTGGACGCGGAGCTCGTTGATTTCACGCGCGCAGAAACGATCCCTGTTGCGAATCCCCTGGCCAAGAAGATGAAGCGCATCGCGATTCCGCGAGTGTTTCTCGAGGCAGACGTGGTCATCGACGTCGCGGTTATGAAGACGCACGACTGCATGGAGGCATCGCTCGGCCTGAAGAACATGAAGGGGCTGCTGCAGACGCGCGACAAAAAGCGTTTCCACAAATGGGGCCTCGCACAGTCGATTGTCGATCTGGGACATATCGCTCGACCCGACTTCACCGTTCTGGACGGGACGGTCGGCATGGAAGGGAGCGGTCCTGCGGTTGGGGATCCCGTGGGTCTGGGGCTGCTGCTTGCTTCGAAGGACGTCGTTGCTGCTGATACCGTGGCGCTTGAGATCATGGGTTTCGCTCTTGACGAGGTGGAATACATCAAGCTGGCGGGCGAGGCGGGGCTCGGTTGCACCGATTTGGATGCAATCGAGATAGAAGGCGAGTCAATCGCGGATGTGAGGCGGCCGTTTTCGCGCAACAGCATCGATCCTGATGTGCTTGCCCAATACGGAATCGAGCTTGTCGCTTGCGATGCCTGCAGCGGTTGCGCTAATACGCTTGCAAGTCTCATGGCGGGACTCGCGCGCAGAGATGCGCTCGAAAGCATGCGCGACACCGTTTTCTTGTACGGCCAAAGCGTGAGCGAGCTTCCGCCCGAACGTACGGTCGGCAAGCGCATCATTCGCGTGGGCAGCTGCACGCGCAAGCTGGTAGGGTACGGCCATTATCTGCCGGGATGTCCGCCGTTTCCCTATCATATGATGAGCGATCTCGGCCTCTAGAGGTGCGGGTGAATCATTGGGGAGACTCCCCAATGATTCACTGGCCCTCGTCGCTGAAAAGAGCGACCCCCCCCAAATAGTCAGATGGAGCGTTCCGCTTTGTCTTGGAGAAATATCTCTGCCCTTGGAACGTCAGTCGGGTTATAGTGAGGGCAAACGACAAGAGTCGGCTGAGGCTAAGCCGGCGCAGATGAAGAAGGGACACTATGTACGACGGAATGATCAGCCCGGGACGCAAC
>CAYOBD010000328.1:0-2489 GCA_964402005.1 uncultured Eggerthellaceae bacterium | reverse complement strand
TCCGGCTCGTCGGTCGGCAATACTGTGACCACGGGTTCTGTGACCATCCCCATGATGAAGAAGACGGGCTACAAACCTGAGTTTGCAGGCGCCGTTGAGGCGGCTTCGTCCACGGGCGGCCAGATCATGCCGCCGATCATGGGCGCGGCCGCATTCCTGATGGCAGAGTACATGGGCATTCCCTACATCGAGGTCGCGGCGAAGGCCATCATCCCGGCGCTGCTGTATTTCGGCGGCATCTTCATCACGGTGCATCTCGAGGCCAAGAAGCTGGGCCTTAAGGGTATCCCGCGCAACCAGCTGCCCAAGGGGACGTATCTGCTGAAGAACTGCTATCTGATCCTGCCGCTCGTGCTGCTCGTTTGGCTCGTCGCCTCGGGTACGCGCACCATGGCGTATTCTGCTGCGATCTCCATCCTGGGCGCCTTCATCATCGGCTGCATCAACTTCTTCTTCACCGAGCTGCGCAACCGCGAAGAGAGCGAGACGATGGGCATCGTGGCCAAGCGCGTCGTCAAGCTGGCGGGCGCTACGGCCTATGAGGCGTTGCAGGCTGGTGCCAAGAGCTGCATCGCTGTGGCTGCCGCGTGCGCCATGGCGGGTCTCATCGCCGGGTGCATCACCGTGACGGGCCTTGCTTCCACGCTGGTTACTGCTATCGTCGGCGTTGCGGGCGATGCGGTCATCATCGGCCTGATCCTGACGATGCTCACCTGCATCGTGCTCGGCATGGGTGTTCCGACCACGGCAAACTACTGCATCATGGCTGCGACGACGGCGCCGATCCTGGTCCAACTGGGATTCCCGATGGTCGCGGCGCACTTCTTCGTGTTCTACTTCGGCATCGTGGCCGATATCACGCCACCCGTCGCCTTAGCGGCGTATGCGGGTTCGGCCATCGCGAAGTCGAACCCGATGAAGACGGGCCTGAACGCGGCACGACTAGCCATCGCGGCATTTATCGTGCCCTACATCATTGCGTTCAACCCGTCCATGCTGCTTGAGGGCGACTACAACATGATCGGTGTCGGCATTGCGATCGTGACTGCCGTCGTCGGTCTGTTCGGTGTGGCGGTTGCGCTCAACGGAAACCTGTTCAGCAAGGTGAACCCGTTGTTCCGGATTGCGTTTGCCGCGGGCGGCATCATGATGATGGTGCCTGAGACCTTCACCGACATCATCGGTGTGGCAATCGTCATCGGTCTGGCGGTTGTGCAATGGCTGATTTCTCGGCGCAAGCGCACGGCCCCGCCTGAGGCGCCTGCCGAGACGCCCGCTGCCGCATAAGGCGAAGCGAAGGTGTGAATCAGCTCGTACTATTTTGATGACAAACGGGCATGGGTGTTTTACCCATGCCCGTTTTGTTTTTGGTTCCGTATTCGGGAATCGCGTTCTGTTCGGGGACTGCGCCGAAGCGTTCGCGCCGGTAGGACGGATTGATATGCGCAATCCTGGCGGCGTGGGTCGCGAATTATGCCCGCACGACGCGCTCGTCGGTGACGACTATGCCCGCACGATGCGCTCGTCGGTGACGACTATGCGCACGGGCAGGTCGAACTCGCCGAGGACCAGTTCGTGCTTGTCGAAGAAAACCTCGCGGCACAGGCCTGCGGCGTTGCCGGTGTAGCGTGACAGGAACACGTCGTAAAAGCCGCCGCCGTAACCGAGGCGGTAGCCGCGCGCGTCGAATGCGAATCCGGGCACGAGTACGAGTGCTTCATCCGGTGCGAGCGCGCAGGGGTCGATCTCAAGCGCGGGGTTCTCGGGCGGCTCCTCTACGCCGAGCTTGCTTTTCACGAGGCCGTCGAGCGAGTCCACGCGGTACCATGCCATTTCGCGCGTGCCGGGGATGCAGCGGGGGAGCGCCACCAGCTTTCCGTCCGCCCACGCTTGGCAGATGATCGCCCGCGTGTCCACCTCGGTGCCGAACGAAAGATAGGGCAGAAGCACCCGTGCGCTTGCGTATTCGGGCAGCGCAGCGACGTTTTCCGCAAGCCGCGCATCCATCGCGATCCGCTTGCCTGTATCCAGCGCGTTTCGCGCTGCCAGCATCTCCTTGCGCAGCGCCTTCTTCTGCTCCGTTGTTTCCATCGCGTTTCCCTTCGTGTACCGTTCGCCGACTCCCTTGCCATACGACAGTATAAATCGCTATACTTGCTCACCGTTATGAATCGCAGCGAAGCACATACCTTCATCGGCTCAGGCGCCAACGGCGCCCTCGAGGCCCTGCTGCTTAACCTGCTGCTTATCTAGGCGCGCCCGCGTCCAACACGCTGCGGGTCGGCGCCTTATAAATCCTTAAAGCCTGCGTGTTTTTCGCTATGCGGTCGGCTGCCATTCAAAAGCATAGCCTTATCATTTGGAAGCAACGATTCTCGAACCTATGAACAGGGAGAAAGAACCAGGGGCGGGCGCCCTTCCGGTTCGGTGGAATAGAAAGGGGAGCCGAAAAGGGCAATCCCTTCGGCTGGAAGCAAGAAAAAGGAGCC
>CAYOBD010000327.1:0-2497 GCA_964402005.1 uncultured Eggerthellaceae bacterium | reverse complement strand
GCTGTCACCCGGCGGTGCGGGCATGCGCGGCGGCAGCATCTTGCCGCACTCGCTGCAGACGATCTCATCGTCGGACGCTATGGTGCCGCAATGCCTGCAGACCCGTTCGCCCGATCGTTTTTGGGCAGCCCTCATGCGGTCGACCTTGCCGCATTTGTTGCAATATGTACATCCGTAGCACATGCTTACCGCCCTGCTCAAAACCGAACACTGTGATTCTCGAAATATGGCCGCCCAGCATTTTCATGCCGAACGGCCATATCCTTACCTTTCCAAGTCGGTGTCAGATGGCGGGTCTCGCTTGGTTAGCTTCCCGTCTCCATCCGAACACCCTGCGAAGAAGGTCTCAAACCCTTAGTAATGGGTCATCGTCCGCGCTCTGTCGGCCATCCTCAGCATATGCCACTCGCCAAGAGCAAACGTGAATCCGTGCACCTGCAACTGCGGACGAGTCATGCCCAGTTCATCGCAAATCGCCTGGACATCCTTTCCAGCAGCTGTCTGCTCTTGCAGCCAAGCAAAACGGCCGTCTTCATCCAAAGCAAGAAACTCTTCTTTAACCATGGCTCTTTCCTCCGTAACTTCTCAGCTCACAGCATTAAGCAGATTCTAATACTTTCACGCTGTTACTTAATCGAGAAGAGAACGGCGCGCGTCGGCATCTCGACCATCTTCTTGGCAAGGTCTTGGATGTCGCCCCAATCCATGCATTTCGCCTGGCAATGATGCACGCAAGTGGGATCCTTGCCCGCCGCTACGCGCTCTTCGCACAGATCGCACAGCTGCGTGGGCTCGGGAATGTACTTCCACTCCCACCTGTCGCCCTCGATGCAGAACGGCGTTTCCTCGTCGACCTTGATGCCATACTGTCCGAGCGGGAGGCCCTTGTCGACCTTGCATGCGGTCTCGCAGCTATGGCAACCGGTGCAGTAGTAGTAGTCAATAAGCAATCCTTGTGCTGGCATGTTCATCACTCCTTAGTCCACGGCCTTGTAGATCTTGCACATGAGGCATTTATAGGGTGCGCCCATGCCCAGGGTACCGACAGTCTTGTACGGCACCAGGTTGTTGATGTTGACGTCATACACGCCGAACAGCGACGGCGACGACGCCTCGCGCTCCGGGAACCACCAGCCGTGCTGTGCGAAGATGCATCCCTGCTTCACGCCAGGCTGATACGATGCCTTCATCTTGCACCTGCCGACATGGTTCTCGATCCAGATCCATTCGCCGTCGACGATGCCGTATTTCTCGGCGTCGATGGGGTTGATCTCCACGCGCGGCCACGGCTCGATCTCGCGCAGCGTCGGGACGTGCCTGTTCTCGGAGTGGAAGTACGACCAGGTGCGCTGGCCGGTCGAAAGCACGAGCGGATATTCCTCTGCATACTCGGGCGTCGAAACGGGGCTCTGCGGCGGCTCCTTGTAATACGGCAGAGCATCCTCGCCCCAGGTCTCGATCATCGTGGAGTAGAGCTCGATGCGGCCCGTGGGGGTCAGGAAGCCCTTCTGCCCATCGGGACGCAGCAGGCCCTTGTCGTATTTCTCATACTCGTAATCGACATGCCATCCGCCGGCTTCCTGCAGCTCTTCCAGCTTAATGCCCAGCGGCTTGAGCTTAATTGCATTGATGAACTCGGCATCGGTCTTGTACTTGCCCCACAGATGCGGACGCAGTGTGGCACCGAGCTCGCGCATGACGGTAAGGTCGCTCTTGGTATCGCCGAGCGGCTCGATCGCCTTGACGATCGGGAACAGGTCGGTGCCGCAGGAGCCGTACATGAACGAGACGTACATATCCATCTCGGCAAACGTGCATACCGGGAGGAAGATGTCGGCCACGGCTTCTGCCGACGGGGTCATGACGATATCCAATGCGATGTTCAGCTCGAGCCTCTTCAGGGCGTTTTCCCAACGATTCGGGATGTTGCACGGGCACGCAATCGGGTTGCACTCGTTGAAGAAGCCCATGCGCATCTTGTAAGGCTTATCCGTCTCGAGCTGGTCGAGGATGTTGTCAGGCGAGCAGGACATGATCGTACGGACCAGCGCTGGGAACTCATCGATGCCGCCCATGCGGTCGAGAAGCTCAGGCGGCTCCAGATCGCCGAAGCCAGCGCCGAGGCCGCCGAGGTCGATGGCGCCCATGCACTGCGTGCCGGGCTTGTCGACCTGGCCGGTGATGGCCAGCAGGCCATCGAGCGCGGCAACAACCTGGTTGCCGTTCGGGTTCTGGTCGACGGCAACGCCCATCTCGAACGTAGCCGGCTTGCTGGTTGCGAACAGGCGGGCTGCGCCGATGATCTTCTCGGGATCGATGCCGCAGATTTCGCCGGCCATCTCCGGCGTCATCGTCATGACGCGCTCGGCGAACTGCTCGTAGCCGAACGTCCACTTGTCGATGAAGTCATGATCGACAAGGTCTTCCTTGCAAATCACGCCGCAAAGCGCCATGGCCAGGGCAGCGTCGGTGCCGGGACGGAGCTGCAGCCAGTATT
>CAYOBD010000326.1:0-2506 GCA_964402005.1 uncultured Eggerthellaceae bacterium | reverse complement strand
ACATGGTTACCTCGAACATGGACCAATTACCGCTCTCGACGAACGCCCGCGCCACACCTAAATGGTGCACGTTGTCATAGGCGCAGACGAACGCATCGGCGCTGCCCAACGGCGGCACGAATATGAGAAGCGCCCCGCACACCCCGGCTATCAGGTAGGCAATGAACGTGCGGACGCTGCCCCACCGCAGCCACTGCCGCAGCCTTTTTGAAAAACCGATGCCCCCGTGCGGCAGCGAAGCGGAGCTCTCCGAAGAAGCAGCCGCACCCGACGCGAAGCCGACGGCGCGCTTGCGCATGCGCATCCTATGCAGAACAAGAAGCAGGATGCCGAGCACGATAAGCGGCGTGAACAACACAAGCCAGGAACAGGCGATGCCGGCTTTCGCATAGATGACGGCAAGGATCGAATAGCCTACCAACGTGAACAGAGGAGCGCACGAAAGCGATACGCTGCGCCGCCGCCCAACGCTGCGAAGCAATAGGTAGCCCGGCATATACATGAGCAGCAGCAATACTGCAACTGCGGCCACCAACGATCCCCACATGCTATCCCCCATCTAAACGGCAGACCGCGTTTTCCGATGCCGTGGGCAGGCATTCACGCGACAAGCCGCACATTCCAATATTTTCTATAGTGTATCTGATATTCCGTGCATATCTGAGGGTCCAACGCGAACAGAACGATGGCCATCGGCACGAAAACCATCGACGGCAGGGGGCACTGCTCCCTATTGCCCCTGAGCGGCGTACTTGGCCTCGGTGGCATCTTTAGCGCCCTCCCACCAGGCTCGGTTGTCGGCGTACCATTGGATCGTATCACGCAGGCCTGAGGTGAAATCGGTGTGCTCGGGAGCCCATCCCAGCTCACGGCGGATCTTGGCCGCATCGATCGCATAGCGGCGATCATGACCGGGGCGGTCGCGCACCCAGTCGAAGGCGTCGGCGGGCTGCTCCATGCACTCGAGTATCAAGCGCAGCACATCGATGTTGGAGCGCTCGCCGTCGGCGCCCACAAGGTAGGTCTGGCCAGGAACGCCGCGCGTAAGGCATGCCCACACGGCCGAAGAATGGTCGGAGGTGTGGATCCAGTCGCGCACGTTCTTTCCGTCACCATAGAGTTTGGGGCGGATGCCCGAGAGGATGTTCGTGATCTGACGCGGGATGAATTTCTCGATGTGCTGGCGCGGGCCGTAGTTGTTCGAGCAGTTCGAGATCGTGGCCGCTACCCCATATGTGCGGTGCCACGCGCGCACAAGCATATCCGAGGACGCCTTGGTCGACGAGTACGGAGAACTCGGGCGGTAGGGCGTCTCCTCGGTGAAGCGCGCCGGGTCGTCGAGGGCCAGGTCGCCGTAGACCTCGTCGGTGGAGACGTGGTGCAGGCGCAGGCCGTGGCGGCGGCAGCACTCCAGCAGCTCGAAGGTGCCCCGCACGTTGGTCTCCACGAAGGGGCTGGGGTCGGCGATGGAGTTGTCGTTGTGGCTCTCCGCGGCGAAGTGGACGATCGCGTCGTGGCCGGGCGCGAGCCCGTCGAGCAGCGCGGCGTCGCAGATGTCGCCCACGACCAGCTCGGCGCCGGTGCCCTCGTTGTTGGCGGGGTTGCCCGCGTAGGTGAGCTTGTCGAGCACGGTGACGCGCACCTCGGGGTGCTCGCGCGCCACGTAGTGCACGAAGTTCGATCCGATGAAGCCGCAGCCGCCGGTCACGATGATGGAGCGCGGCTCGAAGGTCTCTGGCATGGGCCCTATGCCTCCCTGTTCGTTGTCTGTGCGATGTAGTCGGCCAGCGCCTCGCGCCAGGGGCGCATGCCGTTGCCGATGGTCTGCTCGAGGCGGGCGTTGGCCAGCGATGAGTGGCGCGGGCGCGCGGCGGTCGTGGGGTTCATGCGCCGCCACTCCTCCGAGCTGCAGCGCACGACGCGGCAGTCGGCGCCGGCCAGGCGGAAGGCCTCCTCGGCGAGGTCGGCCCACGAGCAGGTGCCCTCGTTCGTGCAGTGCCAGGTGCCGAAGAGGTCGGTGAGCGCGATGCGCATCAGCTCGCCGGACAGGTCGTCGGCCGAGGTGGGGTTGCCGAACTGGTCGTCCACCACCGTCACGACGTCGCCGCGCGCGGCCAGGCGCAGCATGGTGGCCACGAAGTTGTGCCCCTCGCCGTAGAGCCAGGCGGTGCGCACCACGTGCGTGCGGGGGTTGGCGGCAAGGGCCAGGCCCTCGCCCGCGAGCTGGGAGCGGCCGTAGGCGCTGATGGGCGCGGGCACGTCGCCCTCGACGCGCTCGCCGGGCTCGGTGCCCGGGAAGACGTAGTCGGTGGAGACGTGCACGAGCGCCGCCCCGGCGCGCGCGCAGGCCCGCGCGAGGTTCATCGGCCCCAGCGCGTTGGCGGCGAAGGCCGCGGGGAAGTTGCGCTCGCAGCCGGCGACGTTGGTCATCGCGGCGCAGTTGACAACCACGTCGTAGGGCTCGTGGGCGTCGACCCACGCGTCGACGCTGGCGGCCTCGGCTATG
>CAYOBD010000325.1:0-2507 GCA_964402005.1 uncultured Eggerthellaceae bacterium | reverse complement strand
AGACTCCCCAATGATTCAGGGTGTCTCCCCAGCGGTTCACCGGTCCCCCATGCAGAAAAGAGAGGAGCCGCCATGGCAAATCTGAATGAGACGCCATCGGGCGAACGTGCGCGCATCGGGTTCTTCGGCGTACGCAATGCCGGAAAATCGAGCGTGGTCAACGCCGTGACGGGCCAAGACCTTGCCATCGTGAGCGATACGCTCGGCACAACCACCGATACGGTTGTGAAGAGCATGGAGCTTTTACCTGCGGGTCCGGTGACCATCGTTGATACTCCGGGCATCGACGATGCGGGAGAGCTTGGCCAACTGCGCGTACGCGCAGCCAAGCGCGCGCTGCGCAACTGCGATGTCGGCGTGCTTGTGGTGGATGTTACGCGCGGCCTGCAACCCGCCGACGAGGAACTTATTGCGGAGTTTTCGGCCCGCGCCGTGCCATACATCATCGCCCTCAACAAGTGCGATCTGCTGGATAGCATGGATGCCGCAACATCGAATGATAACGCCCTTCTCGTGAGCGCCGTAACAGGCGCCGGCATCCATGAGCTCAAGGAGCGCATCGCCGTGCTCGCAAAGGAACATGGCACAACAAAGCGCCTGATCGGCGACCTGATCGAACCAGGCGATGTCGTAGTGCTCGTCATGCCCATCGACGGATCCGCCCCCAAAGGACGCATCATCCTGCCGCAGCAGATGGCGATCCGCGACATCCTGGATACCCATGCCACAGCATTCGTATGCCAACCCGATGAGCTTGCCGGGACGCTCGCAGCACTCAAGAGCCCACCGCAGTTGGTCGTGACGGACTCGCAGGCTTTCGAGCAGGTGGCGGCTATTGTCCCGCGCGATATTCCGCTCACGTCGTTCTCGATTCTCATGATGCGCTACAAAGGCGAGCTCGAGAGCTCGTTGCATGATGCGGCTGCGCTTTCGCAGCTGCATGCGGGACAGCGCGTGCTCATATGCGAAGGCTGCACGCATCATCGGCAATGCGGCGACATCGGCACGGTCAAGATGCCTGCATGGATCCGTGCACACTGCGGTCAGAATGCGGATTTCGCCTTCACGAGCGGCGGCGAGTTCCCCGACGACCTGAGTGATTTCGCTTGCGTCGTGCACTGCGGTGGCTGCATGCTCAATGAACGCGAGATGGCCCATCGAATGGAGGTTGCCCGTCAGGCGGACGTACCATTCGTTAATTACGGCATGGCCATTGCGCAAATGCATGGTATTCTCGATAGGGCAATGGAACCATTCGAATAGGAGGCGCGCATGGACACGAGAATCGCCGCAATCGCCATCATCGTCGAGGATACCGAATCCGTCGAACAGCTCAATGCGCTTCTGCATGAATACGCTGCATACATAATCGGGCGCATGGGCGTTCCCTACCGCCAACGCGGTGTGAACGTGATCATGGTCGCTATCGACGCTCCGCAGGATACGATTTCGGCACTGTCAGGCAAGATCGGCGCCCTTCCCGGCATCAATGTGAAGACTGCTTATTCGAGCTAATTTTGTATCAAAAGGGACTGTCCCTTTTGATACAACAACCTAAGCTCTCGAGGCGTTTCCAAAACGTCTGCAACGGCTTGGAGCTAAAAACTCACAAGCTTTATATGTTTTGCTGCAAGTTGCCACTCATTTGGGATTCAAATACGTATAAAATATTGTAATCGCGTCCAGAAAACGCGTTTCGTTGTTGTGCAAAACAGACAAAAGAGAGAAGGGGGACCATATGAGCAGATTGCCGGTTTTCGCGCCGACAGATGCTGATCGCAAGATCTCGGTCATTGCCGATGCTGCGATCAACCGCCTTGCGGTGTACGGCAATGCAACCTGCCCGCTCGAGACGGCCGCAGGATTTTTCCGCCTGTGCGCCTCGCAGAGCTGCGGCAAATGCACATCGTGCCGCATCGGATTGGCGCGACTCACAGACAGTATCGAGTCGATCCTTGCAGGTGAGCAGGTCGAAGGCATCGTCGAGCTGCTGATGGGCGTATGCACCTCGCTGTACCAGACGGCCGATTGCGCCATCGGCTTCCAGGCCGGCCGCATTGGTCTGGCCTTCGCGGACCTCATCCGCAAAGATGCCGAATCACACATCGAGAACGGCATCTGCTCGCAGGCATTTACGCCGGTTCCGTGCGTCAAGGAATGCCCGTCCAACGTGGACATACCAGGCTACATCGCATGCGTTCGCGAAGGACGCTACGAGGATGCCGTGCGCATCATCCGCAACGACAATCCGTTCCCGAGTGCGTGCGCGTTCGTGTGCGAGCATCCTTGCGAGCATAACTGCCGCCGTGGCATGATCGACGACGCGGTCAACATCCGCGCCATCAAACAGCATGCCGTACTGAAGGCCGGTCCAGTCGCACCGCCCGCCAAGCTTGCTCCGACGGGTAAGAAGGTAGCGGTCATTGGCGGCGGCCCCTCTGGTCTCACCTGTGCCTACTACCTCACGCTGATGGGCCACGAGGTCGTCGTGTACGAGCAGTTCGACC
>CAYOBD010000324.1:0-2521 GCA_964402005.1 uncultured Eggerthellaceae bacterium | reverse complement strand
TCGCCGGGGCGTTCGTGCCACGCGCATGCCACGGCGCATGCAAGGTCCCCTGGACGCCCACGTGGTCAAAGGCGGCGCGTCTTCACCACGGCTACGCAAGCCACGCGCATAACGTTTACCGCCTATAGGAAAGCAATCTGGCGCGTGTCTTGCTCCGCATGTTCGGGTTCAGCCGCGCCGCCTTTGCCCACGTGGGCTATGGCAGCGTTGACCAACTTCGCGCCGCGTCATGCGCGCGTCACGCCCGCCTGCAACCGTCTCAGCCCGCATCACGGGCGGGTGGGCCGCTACGCTGTCCCGGGTAGGCGCGGTCGGCAGTGCCGATGGCTTGCGCGCGGGGCGGCAGAGATCGCAGCTCACGCCCGGGCTAGCCAACCGCCAGCGAACGCTGCAAGCACGCATACGACCACCGTGCCGGCGGCGTACGCCACAGCCCCAGCCCAAGCTCCGCCGGATGCGAGCGAGGCGGTCTCCAGGCTGAACGTCGAGAACGTCGTGAACCCGCCGCACAGGCCCACGCGCAGCATCAGCGACAGCTCACCGTCGGGGATGGCGTTGCGCAGCACCAGGCCCGCCAAGAGGGCGAGCGCAAACGACCCCGCAGCGTTGATGGCCAGCGTCGTCCAGGGAAACGCCGTGTCCGGCGCGACGACCCCGCAAAGGTAGCGCAGCACCGACCCCACGAAGCCGCCTGCGCCCACGGCAAGGCAATTCAGGAGCATGGTCTCCTCCCATCCGCGGAGTCATCAAAAAGGCCCCCGCACCGTATCGTGCAGGAGCCATCAGCGCGGTTGCGCGGTTCAGGTTCAGCCTCGGGAGTGCTCCATTCCCTTCACGCCCATTCTACCAGCATCTGGTACGTCGGGTGCTGAGATATTCCCGAGCCCGCGTGCGCGCTCCCTGGCCGTCTCCTCGTCCTCGCCGTACCACTTCATCCGGTACTCCCACGCGTGCATCGTGACGCCCACCTCGGCCATGTCAGACGCCTTCGAGGCCGCCGTGTCGGCGATGATCGAGTCGTCGAACATCACGCGGATGTCGCCCTCCTCGGGCAGCTCCTCGCCGAACCCGCGCGCCACGTGCATGAGCGCCTTGCAGATGCCCGCCATCGAGTGCTCGAGCGCGTGCTCGTGCCTGGCGATATTCCTCATGAGGGCCGAGTTGTCGCTCGACACCTCGGTCGCGGTCTTGACGTACCCGGTGTCGTCAAAGTCGAAGTACGTGATTCCGAAGCCGGTCAGGTCGCCGAGCATCTGCAGCGCGATCCTGAAAGCCTCGGCCTGGCTTCCTGTCCTCAGCGCGGGCGCGAAGTCCTGAATGACGTCCTCGGTGCTCATGACCTTCCTGAAGACCGTGCAGTCCTGCCTGCCGAACGGAATCGAGACGCGCCTGCCCTTGGCGTCCTCGTCCTTGTCAAACATAACGTCCGAGAGGAAGATGCGCATCTTGCTCACGTCCACCTCGTTGATGAGCGCGTCGAACGCGAGGTCCACCGCCTGGATTGCGTCGACGGCGTCGGCGAACACGCTCTGTCCGTAGGGAGACATGTCCACGCGCGTGTTGTCCACGGCCGGCTTGATGATGGCGAAGGTGGGGAAAGGGCTGCCCGTGTCGTAGTCCGCGCACACGCCCGAGGGCTCGATCACGTTACCAGCCTCGTCGAAGCACACAGTGACGATCCTGTACGTCCCCTCGCATTCGGATTGGGTAAGCGAAGGTTGGGAAGGTGGCTCCTGGTTTCCATGGGAAGGTGTGGAAGGCGAAGCTTCCGCCCGCGAACCATCACGGCCATCATCGGGAAGAGGCCCGCGGAGGTGCATCTGCAGCTGATCGACCGCCTTGCCACGGTAGAAAGCGCGCGTGACGAAAGCGCACTCGGAAACACCCTCCTCATCCCATGTAAGCGGCAGCACCATGCGAGCGTCGTAATGCCGGATGCGGACCTTCTTGGCATCGGCATCCACCCAGAGCGCCCACGCCCCCGTGCCCATGCCGAAAGCCCGCACGATCGTGTTCTGCGCCTGCGGCATGAACCCGGTGCGATGGAGAAACCCCGCCAGCCAATCCGTGCAAGCCTGATCGTCGCAAACCACCTGCGTGCGATCGTTGAGAAGAAGAGACCCCCATTCCTGACACACCCGCATAGCCGGATGGATTGACCGCCGATGCACCTCGTACACTCGCCCGAACCCATCAGTGTCCTTGTAGTCATAGAAGTCGCCGACAGCACTCATCCATTCGTGCCACGTACGAATGTGTCCTTCCATGGCCTCAAGGGGAAGGTGAAAGCCCAGCGAGCGAAGATACTCCCGCACATGCTCCGGCACCCAGTACTCCCGCTCATCAACCAAGCTCATATCATCGTCCTTTCGATTTGGAAAGTGAAGGTGTGGAAAGTATCGCCCCGCGTCACAATCTCCGAACGATTCTTTGCGAATTGCACGCTGAGCAGCGTCATCTAGTTACGCGGGAATGCAATGTGCATCCAACTCTTAGCGATGCTTCACCTACTGCAGACACC
>CAYOBD010000323.1:0-2530 GCA_964402005.1 uncultured Eggerthellaceae bacterium | reverse complement strand
CGGCCTTGAGGCGCTTGCGTTCGCACGATCGCGCAAGAACTATGACGAGTACCAGGATAAGAATCGCCAGAACAATGTGCGCACGCTCGCCGAGGCAATCATCGGAAAGGTGTTGGATCGGCCGTTGCTGGAGCTGCCTGGCACGATGCTTAACCTCGCGCATTACGTGAGCACGGATTTACGTTCGAATGATATTCTCGGTTTGGCCATGGCATTCGGGGGAAGTTCGGGTGGTATGACCGTGTACAACGCCACTGGCCCTTATGAAGGCGGCATCTTAGACGAGTACGACGGCTATTGGTACTGCTATCCCAATCCAGAGGGTTGGGCGCGCCTGATGGAGATCGTCGATGCGGGCGAAGATCCCAGCGGAATCGAGTACTAGCGCAGCCGTTGCCCATCCAAGACTCCGTGCTCTTTTGACAATGGTAAGAACAGCAACCTTGTGCATTGGTCGATTTGTGGCATAAGGGATGTTTTGGTTGCGAACGCATGGGGTTTCGGCTAGTATGACGCTGTTCCTTAATTTCCCATCTAGCGATACGTGCGGCAGGCTATGCGTGCGCATGCTTTCCGGCCATCGCGAAACCCGAAGGAGGAAGCGTGAAGTTTTTCCTGGATACGGCCGACTTGAACGAGATAGAAGAAGCGGCGAGCTGGGGTGCGCTTGCAGGAGTCACCACCAATCCGTCACTGTATGCAAAGATCGGGGGAAAGCTGGCCGACTTCCCGAAGCACATCGAACGAATCTGCGAGATCGTCGACGGTCCGGTTTCTGCCGAGAGCGTATCGATGACGCGCGATGAGATCGTCGCCGACGGGCGCGAGCTGGCCGCAATCGCGCCCAATGTGGTGGTAAAGGTTCCGACGATGGTCGAGGGCTTGGCCGCGACGCGCACATTGGCCGACGAGGGCATCCCAGTGAACATGACGCTGTGCTTCTCCGTGCCGCAGGCCCTTTTGGCAGCGCGCGCCGGCGCACGGTATATCAGCCCGTTTATCGGTCGATTTGACGATATTTCAGAGGATGGGCTCGAACAGCTGTCCAACGTTGTGGAAGCGATCGGCAACTACGATTTCACCGACAGTACGGTAAATGGCGAACGAATCGAGATCATTGCCGCCTCCGTGCGCAGCGCGAATCACGTGACGCAGGCGGCGCTTATGGGTGCCGATATCGCCACGGTGCCGTTCGCGGTGCTGAAGAAGATGGTTGCGCATCCATTGACGGATCGCGGCCTGGATACATTCATGAAGGACTGGGAGAAAGTGAAGTAATGAGCGAAGCAGAAGAGAAGACGCAGGTTGTCGAAGAGGCGCCGAGCGCACCTGAGAAACCGCGCCGTCGAGCGCGCCGTACAACTAAGGCGACATTGGGCGAGGCAGAGGCCCAGCCAGCGGAGAAGAAGACGCCCCGCAGAACCGCAAAGACGGGGGCGTCGAAGGCTGCAGAATCTGCAGAGGTCGCCGAGTCCCCACAGCAGGCCGAGGAAGAAGCCGCTTCTGGCAAAAAGCAAGAAGCGCAGCCTACTCAGCAACGCAACGGGAAGGTCCAGCAGCAAGGACGCTCTGGTAAGAATCGCCAGAGAAGGCAGCATCAAAACCGTGAGGTTTTGCCGAGCGTAAGCATGGAAGAGCTTGCGGCGCTTAAGGTAGCTGAACTGCGTGCCAAGGCCGATGAGCTCGAGATCGATGTTGCTGGCTTGAAAAAACCCGAGTTGGTCGCAGCGGTTTTTGCTGCCAGCGTGAAGGCGGAGGGGTTCCGCGACGTCGAGGGCGTGCTCGACATCCTGTCCGATGGGTATGGATTTCTGCGCACGGCGGGCTATCTGCCGGGCGATACGGACTGCTATGTGGGGACGTCTCTGATAAAACGCAACGGCCTGCGCAAGGGCGATTATCTGGTGGGGCAAACACGCCCTGCGCGCGAGAACGAGAAATTCGCCGCCATTCAGAAGATCGTGTCCGTGAATGGGAAACCGCTGGAAGAGGCGCATAACAGGCCGCGTTTCGCCGATCTGACGCCCGTGTATCCTTCTGAGCGTCTGGTGATGGAGCATGGGAAGAACACTACGACGGCGCGCGTAATCGATCTGGTAGCCCCCATCGGAAAGGGCCAGCGCGGGCTGATCGTGTCGCCGCCTAAGGCAGGAAAGACCACGATCCTCAAGGACATCGCAGCAGCAATCACGGCCAACAACCCTGAGGTGCACCTGATGTGCCTGCTCGTGGACGAGCGTCCTGAAGAAGTGACCGACATGCAGCGCTCGATACACGGCGAGGTCATTTCGAGTACGTTCGACATGCCCGCAGATAACCATATCGCCGTGGCTGAGATGGTGATCGAGCGTGCGAAGCGCCTCGTCGAATGCGGTAAGGATGTAGTCATCCTGCTCGATTCGATAACGCGACTTGCACGCGCTTACAACCTTGCCCAGCCGGCAAGCGGACGCGTCCTGTCCGGCGGTGTAGATTCGACGGCTCTGTATCCGCCCAAGCGCTTCCTCGGCGCGGCGCGCAACATCGAAAA
>CAYOBD010000322.1:0-2531 GCA_964402005.1 uncultured Eggerthellaceae bacterium | reverse complement strand
GTAGAACATCGTATGCTTCTCGATGTCGCAATTGGTGGCCAGGCCGGCCAGCACGATGCTCTGGATGGCCGCGCGGTTGGGCACGGGCAGCGCACCGGGAAGGCCCAGGCACACCGGGCACGTGTGCGTGTTCGGCTCTGCGCCGAACTCCAGCTTGCAACCGCAGAACATCTTGGTGGTAAGCTTCGTCAGCTCGCAGTGCACCTCAAGGCCGATCACGGCCTCCCAGTCCTTCAGCACTTCCTGCATGGTTTTCATCGTTTTGCTCTTTCCTATCTTCTACTGGATGAGTCATTGGGGTCTGACCCCGTTGACTCATTGCAGCTCTCTTTCTTATCTGCCTCAGCGAATCATTGGGGAGTCTCCCCAATGATTCATCCCGCGAACGCCGGAGCGATCGGCGCCTTTCCATATACCTGCTCGAGCACGGCGGCGGCACGGAACATGTTTTGGTCGCGGAACTGCGGCGATTGCAGCTGCACGCCCACAGGCAGATGAGTATCGTCGCCTAAGCCCGCAGGGAACGACATGCCGCCATTGCCCGCGATATTCAACGAAATCGTGAACATGTCGGACAAGTACATGCTGGTAGGATCGCTGATCTCGCCGAACTTGAACGCCGTACGCGGGCTGGTCGGCAGCAGGATCACATCGCATTTCTCATACGCGCGCGAATAGTCGGCCGTGATCAGCGTGCGCACCTGCTGCGCAGGATAGTAGTACGTGTTATAGACGCCGGCGCTCAACAGATAGCTGCCGAGCATGATGCGGCGACGCGCCTCGGGGCCGAAGCCCGTCGCACGGCTGGCCTCGTACTGGCCGCCCAGATCCTTGTGGCCGGGGTCGCAATAGCCGTAGCGCACCGAATCGAAGCGCGACAGGTTGGAGAAAGCCTCGCACGGCCCCAGCACGTAGTAGGCGCTCATAGCTGCCTGCGCATTGGGCAGGTCGACTTCCACGAGTTCAGCACCCGCCGCCTGCAGATGCGCAGCCGCTTCCTCTACCCTGGCCTTAACCTCGGCGGTTAAGCCTTCGGCATCCATGAACTCAGGCACGATGCCTACACGCATACCCTTAGCGCCCTCAGCCAGATTGGCTGTGAAATCCGTGTCAACCGGCTGCGACGTGCAATCGAGCGGATCGTGGCCGGCAATCGCATTGAGCGCGAGCGCCGCATCCTCGACCGAACGCGCGAACGGACCCACCTGGTCGAGCGAGCTGCCGAACGCGACGATGCCATAGCGGCTAACCACGCCATACGTCGGTTTGACCGCGACCGTGCCTGTGAAGCTGCCCGGCTGGCGGATGGAGCCGCCCGTGTCCGAGCCCAGCGTTACCATCGCCAGACCCGCCGCAACTGCCGCTGCCGAGCCGCCCGAGCTGCCGCCCGGAACGCAAGTGAGGTCCCATGGGTTGCACGTGGGCCCGAACGCACTTGTCTCCGTGGAGCTGCCGAACGCGAACTCGTCCATATTCAGCTTGCCCAATGGCAGAGCGCCGGCATCGAGCGTGCGCTGCACGCAAGTGGCGGTATAGGGCGACACATAGTTTTCCAACATGCGCGATGAACAGGTGGTACGCGTGCCCAGCAGATTCATGTTGTCCTTGTAGGCAACCGGCACACCCGCGAGCGGGCCTATCTCGGCCGGTGACTTTCCCTGCGCAAGCGCCGCATCGACTGCGGCGGCGGCGTCCAACGCCAGCTGCTCGGTGGTTTCCAGGAAAGCATGCACGTCCTTGTCACGTGCGGCGATGCGATCGAGCGCAGCGCACGCCACTTCGTGCGCACTGAATTCGCGCGCCGCCAAACCGGCCTGCAGCTCTCGGATGCCCATTGCATGAAATTGGGCGCCTGCCGACGCCGAAGTTTGCATTTGAGCTTGCACCATCAGCGATCGCCTCCCTCACCCAAGATCGATGGAATCAGGAAGCAACCGTCCTGCTTCGCCGGGGCATTGGAAAGCGCCTGCTCATGAGTGAAGCTCGGCACTTCGCAGTCCTCACGCATAACGTTCGACAAGCTGCCGATGGGATGGAACGTGGGCTCCACTCCTTCAAGGTCGTATTCGGTGATGGGCTTCAGGCTGTCGATAATGCTGTTCAGGTCCTTTGTCATTGGACCGACTTCGTCATCGTCCAGGTGGATGCGCGTGTATTCAGCGATGTTGCGCACATCCTGCTCGGTCACATGTTGCGCCATGACTCTCCTCTGATTGCAGGCACTTTTACAACTGATGCATTATAAGACACCGCCGTGGATTCACGCCGCATGGGGCGGAAGCAGCGCAAAGCTGCAACAGCTTCGCAACATAAGACAGGGCCAGAAGCCTACCCGGGGCGAGGCTGAGGCCTGCTTGGGGCGAGACCAGCGGCTCGCTTGAAGCGAGACCAGCGGCCCGCCTGGGACGAAACCTGCGGCTCGCCTAGAGCGAGACCAACGGGCCGCCACATTTACACGAATGCATCGACGAAATGCTTGATGATGGCAGCGCTGGTGGGAGTGCACAACTCACCGGGGAGTTTTTCGGCGC
>CAYOBD010000321.1:0-2539 GCA_964402005.1 uncultured Eggerthellaceae bacterium | reverse complement strand
GATGATCTTGATGCTGGGATCGAGCGCCATGATGGACGACTCGAAGCGGACCTGGTCGTTGCCCTTGCCCGTGCAGCCGTGCGCGATGTACTTGGCACCGTGCTTATGGGCGATCTCGACCAGATGCTTCGAGATGACCGGACGCGACAGCGCGGAAAGCAGCGGATACTTGTTCTCGTACAGAGCGTTTGCGCGGATGGCATCCGTCAGGTACTCGTTCACGAATTCCTCGCGCATGTCGACCACATAAGCCTCGATGGCGCCCGTGCGCAGCGCCTTCTGGCGAATGGGCTCCAGCCCATCATGCTCCTGGCCCACATCGCCCGCGACGGCGATGACGTCCAGATCGTAGTTGTCCATGAGCCACTTGATGCAGATCGACGTATCCAGACCGCCCGAATACGCAAGAACCACCTTTTCCTTTTCCGCCATGCTTTTCAACCTTTCTCGATCAAGCCGCTTCTTGCGGCATATTCCCTTTTGTGGGCGAAACACTCATAAGGTGAAACACTCGTAACTTGTTATTTTACAGCAGCGCCGACAACCTTGTCATCAGGTCATCCACATCGCGCCGAGTGCACACAAGCGGCGGCAGGAAGCGCAACGTGTGCGAACCTGGCGCGTTCAACACCAAGCCCGCTTCGAGCGCCGCCGCCACAACGGCAGATGCGTCATGAGCATCGTCCAAATCGACCGCAACCATAAGGCCCTTGCCGCGCACCTCCGTCACAGCGGGCAGCTCGGCCAGCCGTTCGCGCAGGTAAGCGCCCACTTCGGTCACGTTCGCCGCAATGCCCTCGGCTTCGATGGTGTCAAGCACCGTGTTTGCGGCGCGCACGGCAAGATTGCTGCCGCCGAATGTGGTGCCGTGGATGCCCGGCTCGAACACCTTGGCAACGGACGCGCGCGCAGCGCAGGCCCCCATGGGCACGCCGCCCGCGATGCCTTTGGCCATCGTGACCACATCGGGCATCACGCCCGCATGCTGGAACGCGTACGGATACGTGCCGCAGCGGTACATGCCGCATTGCACTTCGTCGAACATCAGAAGCGCACCCTGGGCATCGCACAGACGCCGCGCTGCCTGCAGATATTCATCGGTGCAAGGATAGACCCCACATTCGCCCTGGACGGGCTCGATCAGCACGGCGCACACTTCTGCGCCGCACTCCTCGAAATACCGCTCGAGCGCCGCGATATCGTTGGAGGGCACGGCGGCGAAACCGTCGGGAAGCGGCTGGAAGGCCTCCTGCTTCACCGGCTGCGCCGTAGCCGCAAGCGTCGCGAGCGTGCGCCCATGGAAGCTGCGCTCCAGCGTGACGATCGTGCGCGGCTCATGGGTTGCGCCCGCAGCCTCAGCGCGGCGCTTCGCCTACAGGCGCGCCAGCTTGATGGCGCACTCGTTGGCCTCGGCACCCGAGTTGGCGAAAAACGTCTGCCACGGCTCGCGCTCCTGCTCAGGGCACGTGAGGTTCAGCAGGTCCGAAAGACGCTTCGCCAGCTGGCCGCGGCCTTCGATGTAGTAGTAGTTGCTCACATGCATGAGCGTTTGCGCCTGGTCCTGCAAAGCGGCAACGAGCGCCGGATGGCAATGCCCCAGGCTGATTACGCCGATGCCCGAGAGGAAGTCCAGGTACTCGCGCCCTTCGCCGTCCCAAAGGCGCATGCCCTCACCGCGAACGAACTCAACGGGCTTGCGCCCGAATGTATGCATCACGTATTGCTCTTCAAGTTGCTGCTGTTCTTCAAGGCTCATCTCATATCCTCCCCATGCGGTAGCGGAGCGTGGCGGCTGATGGCAACGGGACAAAACCCTCCGTCCCCGCTGTCACTTCTGCTATCCATGCGTCAGCGGGGCGTGGCAGTGTGACAAAACCCTCCGTCCCCGTTGTCATCGCTGCCGCATCTGCCCCGTTATTCGAAACCATCTTTGTTCTCGAGCAGCTTGGCCGCGAAACCGCCGGCATGGGCCGGCAGCTTGTCGCCCGCTTCGATGTTGCTATACACGGCTGTGCCCGCGCCCGTGCTGGTCAAAAGCTCGATCAGGATCGAATGCGGAATCGTGCCGTTAATGATGTAGGCGCCTGCCACGCCGCTCTCGATCGCATGCACGCAGCTCTTCAGCTTCGGGATCATGCCAGAGGACAGCGTGCCGCCCTCGATGAGCTCGCGCGCTTCGCGCACGTCTATCTTCGAGACCAGCGAGTCCTTATCTTCGAAATCCAGATACAAGCCGTCCACGTCGGTCAGGAACAGCACCTTGGTAGCGTCGGCCGCCGCAGCGATTTCGCCCGCGACCACATCGGCGTTCACGTTGCAGTAGCCGCCGTCGTTGCCGATGGCAACCGACGCTATGACCGGGATGTAGTCGGCATCGATCAGATCCTGCAGCAGGCGGCTGTTGATGCGCTTGATTGCGCCCACGCGACCCAGATCGCCGCCGACGGGCTCTGCGATGATGGTGCCGCCGTCGATGCCGTTTACGCCCACGGCGAAGTTGCCGTGCTCGTTCAAGGCGCGCACGAGCTCCTGGTTCACC
>CAYOBD010000320.1:0-2548 GCA_964402005.1 uncultured Eggerthellaceae bacterium | reverse complement strand
GCCGACCCCGCCCTGCTCGCAGCCGTGCGCGCACAAAGCCGCGACACCGACCCGCTCTACGCCATCTGCACATCGGGCTCGACCGGCGTGCCCAAAGGCGTGCTGATCGGGCATCGCTCCGTGCTCGATTTCATCCCCGTGTTCGCCGAGACGTTCGGTTTCGATGCGAACGAGCGTTTCGCCAACCAAGCCCCGTTCGACTTCGACGTATCGGTGAAGGACATCTACACCACCCTGTTCGCGGGCGCGAGCCTTCACATCGTGCCCAAGCAGTGCTTCGTCATGCCCAATACGCTGATGGATGTGCTCGAGGAGGAGCGCATCACGACCGTCGTCTGGGCGGTCTCGGCGCTGTGCGTGGTGGCAACGCTGCAGGCCTTCGACTATCGCGTACCCACACATCTGAAGAAAATCCTGTTCAGCGGCGAGGTAATGCCCATCAAGATGCTGAACGCATGGCGAGCGCACTACCCCGACGCGCTGTTCGTGAACCTGTATGGCCCGACCGAGATCACCTGCAACTGCATGTACTACGTCATCGACCGCGACTTCGAGCCCGGCGAGAAGCTGCCGCTCGGCGTGGCATTTCCCAATGAGGGCATCCTCGTGCTCGGCGAAGACGGCCGCCCTGTCGGTCCCGGCGAGACGGGCGAGATCTGCGTCGTCGGCACCTGCCTGGCACTCGGCTACTACCGCGACCCCGAACGCACTGCGGCGGCATTCGTGCAGAACCCGCTGAACAGCGCCTATCCCGAGCGCATGTACCGCACAGGCGACCTGGCGCAGCTCGCCGATGACGGCGAGTACTACTACACCGCGCGCAAGGATTTCCAAATCAAGCACATGGGGCATCGCATCGAGCTCGAGGAGATCGAGGTGCACATGGGCGCCGTCGATGGCGTCGAGCGCGCATGCTGCCTGTTCGACGAGCGGCGCGGGCGCATCACCGCCTACTACACGGGCGCAGCCGAGCGCGCCGAGATCGTGGCGGCACTCGGACAGAAGCTGCCGCGCTGGATGATTCCGAACAAATTCCGCAAGATCGATGCGTTCCCGCTAACCAAGAACGGCAAAGTCGACCGCAAGGCGCTCGCCGAATTGTAAGCTGGATGCACCGACCCCTTCAGTCGACTTCGCCGCCTCTGCAACTAGAATAGATTGCAGAGGCGGTTCGTCTGTAGATGACATCGATATGGCAATGGGGTCAGGCCCCGCTGCCGTATGCAGGATATGGCAATGGGGTCAGGCCCCGCAGCCGTATGCAGGATATGACAATGGGGTCAGGCCCCGTTGCCACCACATCAACGAACCACCCCCAACAGAAAGGAGAGCAACCATGCTGCTGAAAGGGAAAACCGCATTCATCACGGGAACGCGCAGGGGCATCGGACATGCCATCGCTGAGGAATTCGCGCACGAAGGGTGCAACATCTGGGCGCAGGCGCGCACGCAAGACGGCGCGTTCGAGCAATGGGCGGCCGATCTGGCACAGGAATGCGGCGTGACCGTGCGGCCCGTCTATTTCGACATGAGGGATTTCGCGGGCATCGAGCAGGGCTTTGAAACCGTGCGTGCCTCAGGCGAGCAGCTCGACATCCTCGTAAACGTGGCGGGCATCATGCTTGATCCCATCCCGTTCCTCGAAACGCCCATGGAGCGCATCATGGACGTGTTCCAGGTGAACTTCTTCTCGCACGTGCGCTGCGCGCAGCTCGCGATACCGCTCATGCCGCGCCATGCTGGAGCGAGCATCGTCAACATCGCATCGACCGCGGGCCTCGACCGCTCCGCCGGCGAAGTGGAGTATGGCACGAGCAAGGCCGCTGTCATCTCGTTCACGCGCAAGCTGGCCACCGAGTTCGGCCCCGAGGGCATCCGCGTCAACGCCGTATGCCCCGGTGTCGTCGCCACGGACATGGGCAATTCCATCCCCGACGAGATCTTCGCCGACATGGTGCGCACCTCCGCCATCCGCCGCAAGGGCACAACCGAGGAGATCGCCAAGGCTGCTGCTTTCCTGGCATCGGACACGGTGCCTTACCTCACCGGCCAGGCTGTGCAGGTTGACGGCGGTATGGTGTAAGTTCTGCTGTTCTGCGAACGGCGCAAGCGGGCTTTCGTCGCGATACCAGGTCCCATCGCGACAGCTGGACTTCGGAGCTATCGGCCTTTCGGTCTATAGCCTGGTTTTCGCTACGCGTGCAGCATTGACACTCGTCGCGTAAGCGCTATACTCGACGAGTTGCGAAAAGACGCCGATGGTTCTTGGAGGGGGCTATCGGATTGTCTCTTTCTTGGAAGGGAAACGCCGGCAAACCCATAGGGCATGCCGGCGTTTCCTTATTGCTTGCCAGTCGATTGGGCAGCCGAGCGCTGGTCTTGGCAGCTCGCTAGGTAGGCCGCCGAGCGTTAGCCTCAATGGCCCACTGTCACATTGATTCCTAGTAGTTCTCGGCGCGGATCTCGAAGTAAGCGCGCGGATGGGCGCAGACGGGGCAGATCTCGGGCGCCTGCGTGCCTACGACGATGTGGCCGCAGTTGCGGCACT
>CAYOBD010000319.1:0-2551 GCA_964402005.1 uncultured Eggerthellaceae bacterium | reverse complement strand
CACTAACCTCGAATCGATAGTCAAGTCTCCTCAATCTTCTGGTATCGAAATTGGACAAATGCTTTTACAGAGAATGCTAGACGAGGGTTTGATATCTGTAGAGAGGATTAAATTCGATCTTGACGTTGGATGCGGTTATCTTCAGCAGAACGATATCGCTCTCCGATATTCCCAGATGAGAAACTACCTGATTGACTCTGGAGTATTGTTCGTTGAAGAAGATAGGCTGCTCTTTAATCAGATTAGCGCTGAAATACTGGAAAGCAAAGTGGTGACATTGGAAGGCGGTATGTCGCCAGAGGAGCTGACCGAGAAATTAAAGAGGGATAAAGAAGCGGGCGCGGAAGCGGAAGCTTTCGTGATGGAATACGAAAGAGGACGCCTGGGAATGCCGCTCGCAGATTCCGTGCGGCAGGTTTCGCTCATGTCGGTTTCAGCTGGTTACGACATCGCCTCCTTCGAATCGGCCCGCTCGACACAATACGACAGATTCATAGAAGTTAAAGCGGTTGGACGCAATGGATTCTACTTATCGGCGAATGAGCTGAAAACAGCCAAAGAACTAGGAAAGCAATATTGCTTGTACTTGGTTGACATGCATAAGAAGAATCGCGATGGATACGTGCCAGAGATAATTGTCAATCCATCGGGGTACTTTGCTGAATCAGTTGATTGGCGCGTAACACCAGAAAGCTATCGCATCGTTCGCGTTTTCTAGGAGGAATTTTCAAAACGAAGCAAGCTTAAGCTTGATATGAAATGCATACGGTTAGGAGAAATCAGGCTGTTGATAAAGGCGATTACCAATATCTGTAATGAGCTGCATTTTTGAATTGTTGTTTTTCGAATAAAGAAAGGCGCTGTATATGAGTTATTCGGATCGTAAGGAATTCTATTCAAGGATAGAAGAGCTTCGACGGAGGCCACTTATCGCATACGTTACTTCTATTCGGCCTGGCAATTCAGCTGAGATGTGTGCCGATGCGATTCCCGTCATTATCGAGCAAGTCGAAGCATTGCATGAAAAATCTGACAGCATTGATTTGCTCATAGTCTCAAACGGTGGCGACCCGATAGTCTCTCTTCGAATCATCAGTATTCTTCGGGAGCGTTTCAAGCATATCGGAGTTCTGGTGCCCTATGTCGCATATAGTGCAGCAACTATTCTCGCTCTTGGTGCAGACGAGATTGTTATGCATCCATATTCAAATCTCGGTCCTGTAGATCCCCAGCTTACAGTAAGCAGGCAAAGCCCTCTCGGCCCATCTGCAAACATTCAATTTGGATCGGAAGATATTCGAAACTACATCGACTTTATAAAATCTGATGTTGGCATTACAAATCAAGAACAGCTTGTAACGGCTTTCAACGCGCTTGCTGCAGAAGTCGGCTCTCTATCAATTGGCTCATCAAAGAGATCACAGCAGCTTTCTTTATCTCTAAGCGAGAAGATGCTGAAAACACATATGAGCGATGAAAAGAAAGCCGCCGAAATGGCAATGACTCTCAACACCTCTTACTATCATCATGGTTATGCGGTGAATCGTACCGAAGCCAAAACCATTGGCTTGAATGTCATCGTCCCTGATAAAGACCTTGAAAAACTCTTATGGAGTGTATGGAAGGATTTCGATGCAGAAATGAAATGCTCGAAACCTTTAGACATTGCTGCAGAGATATTCTCCCATCCAGAGGTACGAGATCAGATGCTGAAAGTACCTGTAATTAGCATACCGGCTGGTTTGCCCCCTGAGATAACGCAGGCTTTGCTACAGAACCTTACAATACCCATGCAAACGACAGTACCAATCGAAGACTATACAATGTTGGCGAGTATAGAAAGCATGGAATTGGTTCGTTCAATTGGCGTTCAGCGGTCAACGATATGTTGGCGGGATGGTAATATGGACTTCAAATTCAACACAACCAGCACTTCAGAGGGATGGAAATGAACGGGAGCTTGAGCATGGGCAGTTTCCAAGGGTTGCGGTCCGCTTATGTGGGCCCACATCCAAAGAGTAATACTGCGCCAAGCACTAGCATGACGTACCTCGCATCAACGCAAACGGCAAGTTTGGTGAGGCCAAATACCAGTATTTCGAATTCAAGTGAGAGATTCATTCCAAAAAAGTCAAATAGCCAATAGTTCAAATCTGAAAATGCTACAGCCCCTTAGTCTGGTCACGTACCTACTAAGGGGCTGATTCTTTATGGTCAGCCTGTCTGAAAGGTTGACCGATGAAAGAAGAAGATCATGGCTCGGAAGAGGCGCAGCTCACGCAAGCTGACGAGCGCCAGAAAGACCAGCCGCAAGAGCCGGAAACGCTGCCGGAAGTGACTGGCGTAGATGCTTCCGCCTACGAAGCCCAGATCGCCGAGCGCGACGACCGCATCGCGGAGCTGGAGGCGCAGGTCGCCGAGGCCGCGAAGACCGCCGAGGCGACCGAACAGCTGAAATCACAGATCGAGGAGCTCAAGCGCCAAGGAGAGTCCGACACATAGTTGGTGATGAATTCCACCCTGATTGGAACTACACCATCTTGCCTCAAAC
>CAYOBD010000318.1:0-2558 GCA_964402005.1 uncultured Eggerthellaceae bacterium | reverse complement strand
CACGATGGGCGCATCGTCGGACAGGTGCAGCATGAGTTCGAACAGCACTATCCGCATCCTGGCTGGGTGGAACACGACCCGCTCGATATTCTGAGCGCGCAGTTCTCCACGCTCACCGAGCTGCTCGTCGCACACAATCTGGATGCCGCCGACATCGATTCGATCGGTATCACGAATCAGCGTGAGACTACGGTCGTGTGGAACCGCGAGACGGGCGCGCCTGTTGCCAATGCTATCGTGTGGCAATGCCGTCGCACGGCCGCGATGGTGGATGCCATATGCGCCGACCCTGAAACCTCCCAAGCCATCACCGCGAAGACGGGCCTGGTGCCCGATGCGTATTTCAGCGCGAGCAAAATCAAGTGGATTTTGGACAACGTGCCTGGCGCGCGCGAGGATGCCGAGGCCGGCAAGCTCGCGTTCGGCACGATCGATACGTGGCTCGTGTGGGCGCTCACGGGCGGCGCGGTGCACGCCACCGACACGACGAACGCCTGCCGTACGATGCTCTTCGACATCCACACGATGGCGTGGGATCCGTGGCTGTGCGAGCTGTTCGGCATCCCCATGAACATGCTTCCCGAAGTGCGCCCATCGGCGGGCGACTTCGGCGTGACGGCGCGTGATGGTGTGCCGGCGGGCATCCCCATCCGCGGTGTAGCAGGCGACCAGCAATCGGCCTTGTTCGGGCAGTGCTGCTTCGCGCCCGGCCAGGCGAAGAACACGTACGGCACCGGCTGCTTCCTGCTGATGCACACGGGACACGACGCCTGCGTGTCGAAAAACGGCTTGGTCACGACCGTCGTTGCCAGCGCGCCCGGCGCGCAAGGTACCGAATATGCGCTTGAGGGCAGCGTGTTCATGGGCGGTGCGCTCATCCAATGGCTGCGTGACGGGCTGCGCATCATCGATAGCGCACCCGAGAGCGAGGCCATCGCGACTTCTGTTCCGAGCACGGACGGCGTCTATGTGGTCCCGGCGTTCACGGGTCTTGGTGCGCCGTATTGGGACTCCGAAGCGCGCGGCGCCATCTACGGATTGACGCGCGGTACCACGCGGGCGCACATCGTGCGCGCCGCACTGGAGGCTCTGGCATACCAGGTGAGCGATCTGGTGGGCGCCATGCAGGCGGATGCCGGCATCCCGCTGAAGGTGCTCAACGTCGACGGAGGCGCCTCGGCCAACAACTTCCTGATGCAATTCCAAGCCGATATCCTGCGCGTTCCGTTGCGCCGACCGGAGAACGTGGAGACCACGGCGTTGGGCGCTGCCTATCTGGCGGGTCTTGCGACCGGGTTCTGGTCGTCGCTCGACGACCTGCGCGGATTGCGCGCCAATGACGCAATTTACCTGCCCGATAAGGATGATGAGCGATTGGAGGCACGTCTCGCCGGATGGCGTCGTGCTGTGGAGCGTACCAGGAGCTAGGGACGTGCAGGCTTTAAGGCGGATGCGCAAATGCTACAATACCGCCCCGAATAACGCCGCATCGCAGGTCATCCGAAAAGGGAGCATATGTTTTCCGGCATAGCCAACGTCCATAAACTTATCGCGAAGCCGCGCTATGGGCATGCCGGCAATCGGATGAGCCGTGCAGCGCGTGCGCTGGTCCTGCCGCTTTTCGATATCTTCTCGGTGACCGTATGCGCTGCGATCCTGTCGTTTGCATTTACCAGCCCGGCCTATGCCTATGTGGATCCGTCTGTCATGACGTACACGATCCAGGCCCTGGCGGGTGTGGCCGTTGCGCTTTCGGCCGTTGCCGGTGTGGCGTTTCGCCGCACGCGCAAGAAGATCATGAAAGCCCTCAACATCGATGAGAATGCGAAGAAAGAGGCAGATCCCGCATGGGCGCGCATCGAATCGGGCGAGGGGGGCCTATACAAGTCACATGCGGAACTCGCCCCCGACAGCGAGGCGGCATCGTCGGCGGAGCCTCGCAAGAATCCGGCGGCACGCACGGATGGACGCAGGCTGTCCTGGCCTCGTCGTCTCCTGCTGGCGCTGGTCGTCGCGTTCTTCTGCTCGATGACGCTGCTCGTGGTGGCGCCGTTCGAGATCGTGGCGGGTGCAGGCGGGGACTTGCTGTTCGGAATCGGCGACGTCGGTCTGATCATCTTCGGCGCCGCTGTGGCGGCCGCCGTCGTGCTGGCTCTCATCTTGTCGCTTTTCCGCGGCAAGGCGTTCTCGATTGCGCTCTGCGTTGTGTTCGGTCTGGGCCTTTGCTGCTATATCCAGGCCATGTTCATGAACGGCGGCTTGCCGTATGCCGATGGGCGCATCGTCGATTGGTGGGGCGATCACGGCACCATGATGGTGGTCTCGCTGGTCGTCTGGATTGCGCTTGTAGCGGGCATGGCAGCGTTTTCGGTGCTCAGGCAACGGATGGCGCGCGCCGCCGCGGTGGCGCTTTCCGCTGTGCTCATCGTGGTGCAGGGCGTGGGCGTTATCAGTTTGCTCTTCGATGCGGGCGAAGGTGCAGCGGACGCGCCCGAGGGGATTGCAATCACCGAGAAAGGCCTGTTCGAGGTTTCGGAAAGCAACAACGTGATCGTGTT
>CAYOBD010000317.1:0-2562 GCA_964402005.1 uncultured Eggerthellaceae bacterium | reverse complement strand
TCGAGCCGGGCGAGGTGCGCGTCGGCGACGAGGTGCGCGTACTCAAGCTCGGCGAAGGCGAGGTCCATCGCGCATTGTCCGACAAGCCGCTTTAGGGGATGCGTGGTGGCGATGCTGCACCTCGGAGGCGGCTCCGAGGGGTGACGCCCCCATCCGTCTCCACATGGAAAAGAAAGGCCTCATCATGCAGATTCAGCAGCTCAGATATCTTATTGCGGTTGCGGAAGCCGGGTCGTTCCGTGCGGCTGCGAGCAGGCTGTACGTGTCGCAGTCGAGCGTGTCGGTGGCGGTGCGCGACCTCGAGCGTGAGACTGGTGTGACCGTGTTCGAGCGGACGGCGCGCGGGACGACGCTCACATCGGAGGGCGTCGAGCTTCTGAACTATGCGCGCGATGTCGTCGAACGGGTGGACCTGATGGAGCGTCGCTTCTCCCGGCGCGATGGCGAGCGCAGGGTGCGCCTTGCGGTGTCTTCGCAGCATTATTCGATCGTCGTGGAGGCGTTCGGCGATTTCGTTGCAGCGCGCAGCGACGCGGCTTGCGAGTTCTCGCTGCGCGAATCGCACACGGATGTCATCATCCGCGATGTTCAGGAAATGCGCAGCGACTTGGGAATCATCTATCTCAGCAACTACAACGACCGCGTGATCGGGCGACTTCTCGACGAGGCGGGGATTGAATTCACGCCGCTATACGCTGCAACGCCGCATGCGCTTGTGGGCAGGGGCCACCCGCTGGCGAGCGCGGGTTCGGTCAAGATGGAGGATCTTGCGCCTTACTACCGCTTTGAGCAGGAACAGGGCATGGAGGGTTCGACGTTCTTCGCTGAAGAGCCGCTTGCCGCCGTGCCGTGCAGTAAGCGCATCGTCATCAGCGATAACGGCACGCTCTCGACGCTTCTCGGCCGCTGCGACGGCTATGCGCTCGGCACAGGCGCTTTTCGCCCGGAAGGCGACGTCGTCTCGATTCCGATCGAGACCGACGAGGTGATGAATGTGGGCTTCATCCAGCGCGCCGGCGTGCAGCACGGCGAACTCGCCCGCATGTTCCTGCGCCTTCTGAGCCAGCGCATCCTCGCATTCGAAGGCTCCATAGAACCCACCGCCGCTGCCCGCGACCTAGCAGAATAAGCCCCAAGCCGAATGACGCACGCTTGCGCCACCGTAGCAGTCGCTTGTACCAAAAGGGACAGTCCCTTTTGGTACAATTTTTCGACTCCATATGACACAGGCTTGCGCCGAACCCCATCCACCTGCCTTAGCTAGCGGCGGCCTTTTGCGGCTTGGATGAAGGCGCGGAACAGGCGCTTGGAGTGGGGGCGCGTGCGCCACATGTGCTCGGGGTGCCACTGCACGCCGAGCACGAAGCGCTTGCCGGGCATCTCGATGCCCTCGATAACGCCGTCATCGGGCGACACGGCGCTTACGACCAGTCCTTCGCCCAGCTCTGCGACGCTCTGGTGATGGATCGTGTTCACTCCCAAGCGCGGCGCACCCACGCATCGCGCGAGCAGCGAACCTTCCGCCACGTCCACCATGTGCGCCGGCATGTCGAACGGGCGCCCCTGCACGTGCGCAAGCGAATCGGGCGATTGTTCGGCATGGATATCCTGGTGAAGCGTTCCGCCGAGCGCGACGTTGATCGACTGCATGCCGCGGCACACGCCCAGCACGGGCTTGTCGGCGGCGACCGCCGCGCGGATGAGCGCATCCTCCATCTTGTCGCGCGCCGTGGCCGAGCGGTGCGTATGGGGAGCGCGGCGCTTGCCGTATCGCTTCGGGTCGATGTCCTGCCCGCCCGGCACAAGGAAGCCATCGCAGGCAGCCACGAGCCGCCGGATGGCCACCGGGTCGTGTGTGGCCGGCAGTACGATGGGGATGGCGCCCGCTTCGAGCAGCCCCGAAAGATAGCCATCCCCGATGGCCAGGCCCGTCCATTCGAAATCGTAGCGCGGCACCACGCCGATGACGGGCGCCTCGCCCGCCTCGGTGAACTCCATCGCGCGCTTCTCCATCAAACGCGGCCAGATATCTGCGAGTGTTGTCCGATAGCGCACCATCGTCGCAAGCGGCTCGAGGTAGGACTCCTCGCCCTCTTCGAAGCTGCCCGACGCAAGCACCATCAGCAGGTCCGCCCAGAATTCCGCCTGCCGTCCATAGATCTGCGCACCGTAGCCCTTCTCGATGAGCGCGGCTTTGGCGCGCGCAACGTCATCCTCGGTCACGCTGGCCAGCAGCGAATCGAGCATGGCGAGGTTGCGGTCGCTGTAGAACAGTGCGCGCACGAGCACGACGTAGGCGAGTGCGTACTCGAGCGGCATGGCGTCGGCCGGGCGGATTTCGATGAAGTTCTTCAGGCGCATATCGGGCCATACCATCGAAAGCGCATGCTCCAGCTCGGCTTCTGTCATGGGGCGCTCGGCGTAGACCTCGTCGAACGTCTGGCTGCCCACATAGCGCCAGCCGTTGTCCGCATCCGCGTCCGGCACGAGGATGGCCTCGCGCGTCAGGATGTAGTCGGCGTAGTCGGCGAACGTGTAGCCGGCCGAAAGCGAGCCGGGCGC
>CAYOBD010000316.1:0-2563 GCA_964402005.1 uncultured Eggerthellaceae bacterium | reverse complement strand
GAACCCGCGTCAGGAGCTTGGAAGGCTCCGGTTCTACCATTGAACTACGCCCGCATGAGCGGCACCCATTGTACCGCAATCATCGCATTGCGCTGCTACTGCACTAAAAACGCACCATCTGCCATCGGGATGCGCGTGGAGGTTTGCTCCAGTAGTGGAAAAAAGTTCCTGGAACTTTTTTCCACCATCGTGCTTGCCGGAGTGGAAAAAACTTCCTGGAACTTTTTTCCACTTCCAGGATAAACTTCCGCTCCGACATGCTCGTATTAGTCGTTTGACGTTTGCGGCGGGAAGTACGAGATCGTGGCATCGGACATGACGGTTGCTGCGGTGCCGGCGCCATGGCGCTCGACGAGCAGCGCCAGAACCTCGTCCCAGGTGGTGGCGAACACGATCTTGTCGGGATGGTCGTAGAGGAACAGCGAAGACGGGTCGGGCCAGGGCGTGTAGAAAATCACGCGGCCATAGGGAACGGGCGGGCGTTTCTCGTAAGGGGTGAACAGGGGCCCGCCCGTGTTCAGGCCAAACGCTCCGAACAGGTAGTGGATGGCTGCGCCGGTTTCGCAGTAGTTGATGAGCACGATGTCGCCGCCGGGTTTCACCGCCTCGGCCGCGACGCACACCGCGATATTCGCCTCGTTGAACTTGGCGTTCGCGTTGGCGACGACCACGTCGGCGGGCTCATGCAGGTCGCAGGCATATGCCACGGCTCCCGACTTGATTGCCTCGTAGAATTCGGCGATCACATCGCCCGCATACAGATCGACGACATCGAGCTTCGAGTTGATGATCGCATCGATTTTGAAGAAAGACCCGACCATATGCGTGAACGACTCGACGTCCTGCCGGAACCCGAAGTCGGCCTTCTGATTCCCTGGGTACGTGAATTCGCCGCGGCCGTGGTTGCCCATCGTCGTCTCAATGCCGGCAAGCCCCGGGAACAGCATCTTCACGCCGCCGCCGAACCCGTTCATCGGATGGGGCGCAATCGCGCCGATGCCGATGCGCACGTCGCATTCCATGAACTCGCGGTTGATAAGGATGGGCACGTCGGCTTTATCGCGACCCAGTTCGACCAGATTGGCGAAGGGATTGTGGTTGTACACGTGGTAGTTCTGCACGATGTCCTCGCCCAGCTTGCGCACCATGTCTACGCGATTGAGCGCTCCATGGGTGCCAAGCGCGCAGATAAAGCGGATGTTTTGCTTCTCGATGCCGCCTGCTAGCAGCTCTTCGAGCACGATTTCGGCGATTGGTTGCACGGGTGTGCCGCGCGAGAGGTCGTCGAAAACGATGACGGCCTGGTTGCCTTTCGCGGCCAGCTCGCGGATGGGCTCCATTCCGATGGGGGAGAGGATGCGCTCGCGCATCTGCTCCTTCGTGAGTGCCGGCATGACATCGCCCGCAAGGGGACACAGCTCGACGTTCCAATCGTCGGGAAGCGTCAGGTCGAGCGGCTCGTCGTAGCCGTCTTTCCAGGCATTCTGCCAAACGTTGAAGTGCTGCATGACATCCCCCTTATTCGCAACGGGTGCGAACCGATTCTATCACCGCGTTTGCAAAGGTTGTCGGGCGACGGCCGAGCTTGGGAACGGCGATCGATATCGACCGCCTGCTGTTTGCTCGGCCACCAACTGGCGGTGAATTCGATGGCGGCGAACATGCGGCAGCTATAGGAAGCGGATGGGCCAATATTGCCCAGCTGGATTGCTCACGCATTTGAGAGCCTGTTTTCGCAATGTGTGCAGCGATGCATTGCATATGCTAAGTTAGGGATAAACAGGTGATCTTATGGACTTATTCAAACACCAAGGAGGCTGAATTATGTATGTAAACCCTAATGACGAGCTACTTAGAGCTTTCGTAGGAAAAGTGGCTGGCCGTGTCAATCAGCTGGCTCTTTGGAACCAGTACCTCGCCTGTTACCAGCTCGACTCGAGCAATTGGAGCACGCTCGCAGTTAAAATGCACCACTACTTCTTTATCACCCGGGATGACGCAGCAACCGTTGCTGATTTCGATGCATACATTCAAGCATGTGTCGACTGGGGACTTAACAATTATCATGGGGTTGCCCGCGGTCTTCAGAAGGGCGTTGCTATCCATCCTGTGCTTCTTCAAGCTTATCCATCGGCTGAGAATATTGCCCGAACAAAACAAAAGCCTAACGCTCACTGGGCAGCCTTCGTTTTGCCTTCCGTGGTTAATCTTTCGACGGGTGCAGTGGACTACCTTGAGAAAACGCCCGTATGGGGACTCGCCATGTGGAAGGGCATTCGAAAGGTGGCACAAGAGGCCTTAGGGTGATCACTGTTTCCAATCGAGTGGCACAACAGACATGTGCTGTTGCGTTCTAAACTATGAATCGCGCACGGCTTTCCCTAGATACGCAATGATATCATCCGACTCGTATAGGGCTTTTCCGTCGATGACGAGGCAAGGCACCTGCTGCTTGCCGCCGATGGCAACGAGCTCGCGCGCGATGGCGGGGTCTTGGATGTTGCGCAGTTCCAGCTCGATGCCGGCGCCGTCCATATAGCGCAGGACCTTCACGCAATACGGG
>CAYOBD010000315.1:0-2565 GCA_964402005.1 uncultured Eggerthellaceae bacterium | reverse complement strand
CGCCCGGTCGGCGTGAGGAATCCCGGCTTGCGGTCGGGACGCAGAAGGCCGGTCTCGTACTTGCGGTAGTTCACCTCGCGCTGCACGTATACCTGCTCGCGCAGCTCTTCGAACGTCAGGCCCGCGCGGGCGGCGCGCGTCTTCGACAGCATGGTGATGTAGTCGGGATAGATGTCGGTCACAGCCGTTTCGCCCAGATAGGCGGCCAGCTCAACGAACAGCTGATGGTCGCTCTTCGTGTCGCCAGCGTCGATGGCCTGGTTCACGGCACCGGTGCCGATGGGCGATCCGCCGTAGTGCGCCATGTTGACGTCATTCTTCTCAGGACAGGTGGCAAGCGGCAGGAACAGGTCGCATGTGCCCTGAATGGTCGGCGTCATGAACAGGTCGGTCGCCATGTTCCACTCGCCGCGCAGCAGGCCCTTGTACCACTTCTTCGGGTCGGCGCCGCAGGTGGGGGCGATGCAGTTCGTCGATTGGATCCAGTTCATGCGGATGGCGTAGGGCTCGTCGGTAATCAGCGTGTCCTGCACCGTGTCCGGATGCGCCTGGCGCATGTTCGCGCAGAAGAACGGGTACTTGTCGGCGCCGATCAGCTTCGACTGCAGCTCGGGCGACATCGTATCCCAGCCAGGGCGCCCGGCGGGGCGCTTGGCCTCTTCGCCCTCGTTGGCGTCGTCGGCCTTCTTCTCGGGCTGGGGTGCTGCAGCAGCAACCTGCGCGATGATCTGGCCGCCCGGTACGTCGATGTTGCCCGTGATGGCCATGAGCGCCACCAAGCAATGGCCTGCCTGATTGCCGTTCTGCGTTTGGTCGAGCGCAAGGCCCCACGCGATGGTCGCCGGTTTGGCGGTGGCGTACATGCGCGCCGCAGTGTAGATGTCTTCGACCGGCACCTCGCAGATTTCAGCGGCCTTTTCGGGCGTCATGCCCATCTCGGGATCGTTGATGCGCGCTGCGAACTCGTTGAAGCCGTACGTCCAGCGCTCCACGAAGTCTTTGTCATACAGCCCTTCGTTGATGATGATCGAAAGCCACGCCATGGCCATGGCCGTGTCGGTGCCGGGGCGTACGCGCAGATGGCAAGCACAGCGGGTCGAAAGCCACGTGACGCGCGGGTCGACGCAGATCAGCTTCGAGCCGCGTTTCATGAGGTCGATTACCGCATGGCCGAACAGGCCGTCGCCGTTGGAAGCGAGCGGCATCTTGCCCCAGGTTATGATGATTTCAGGCACCGTGTAGGCCGGGTTGTCGTACGTGCCTGGAAGGCCGCCCGCATAGTCCATCTCGGGATAATATGCGCCAAGAACGCCGTTGCATGCCTGCGAGCGCGGCTGATAGCACGCGAAGCCGGTCAGAGCGGTCAGCGCGTTAGGCGTGCGCAGCAGCGATTGCGCCATGTCGTTGACCATGATGCCGCCAGAGCGCCCCGTGCCGTTGTAGGCAGCCATGCATTCGGCGCCATACGTGTTGGTGAAATACTCGCGCTTCTCCTTGATCAGGGCGAATGCCTCTTCCCAGGTGATCTGTTCCCACTTGTCGGGGTCGCCGCGGAACTGCGGATCGCGCTTCATGGGATGCACGATGCGGCTCGGGTTGTAGACGTAGTCCTTCAGCGCTGCACACCGCGGGCATAGGCGGCCCTTCGTGATCGGGTGGTTCTCGTCGCCCTCGATGTGGTCCAGGCGCCCGTCCTTGTCGACGTACAGCTTGACGCCGCATCCGTTCGGATGGCAGCCGGGCGGGCTCCACATGGTCGTACGCACAACGGTGAAATCTCCGTCTTCGTACTTCCAAGGTTTGCCCAGGTCGTTAACGAATTCCATACGCTTTCCCCCTTCTCGTTCGTCTCGGATGGCAAAAGTGCAGAAAAAACCATTTATATTGTAATGGCTTGCTCGCATACTCGCACGCTTAGGAAGGCGTTTTCGGTTGTTGAAACACTTCCTCTTCTAATTCTGTGCGGCCAAGTCAGCGATCTTTGAGGGCGACGAGCGGCACAGACGTTCGAATACGACATTGTGCGCATTCGGCCGAAATGATGTGACCAAACGGCGCGCGTTTTGCGTTCGCGCGCGTTTTCCATGTCCAGCCGAAAGTTGCTCCTGCGCTTAACGCGCAACGAAAACTCCACTTGCATTGCGGACAGCTCTTTATCCTGCTTTCGTGCAATGCAAGGTTGAACAGCAAAAAGGAGCGCTCCTTCTTGTTTGAACTGCTTCGACATCGCATGAGGCTACCACAACGGCCAATCGGAGATCGTGCTGGCAAGCTCGCTCGACAGCCATCCGCGCTATGCGTATTACCTGACCACGAAGTTTCCTGGCTACGACACGAGCAATTTCGGCAAGAACGAGGAGATATTTGCGAAGCAGCTCGGCAAATAAGCATGTGCGGAAGTTTTTTCAAGGAAGAAACTTCCGCACAGGAAGTCCACCTCAAACCAAGAACGACAGCATGAGATACTGCCTCTCGTAGCTGTCGTCGAGATTCGCAAGGCCCAGCTGTTTAGCATATGCATCAGCTCTTTCGGGGTCTTCATTTCGCGCTTCCTCCCTTCGCCTT
>CAYOBD010000314.1:0-2578 GCA_964402005.1 uncultured Eggerthellaceae bacterium | reverse complement strand
GAAGGGCACGGGCACCAAGCTCGTCGACTTCGATCGCGGCGACTGGGATTTCACCATGAACCTGGACCTCACCTCCATCTTCACGATGTGCAAGAAGGTTGCCGGTTACATGCAGAAGGGCATCGAGGCCGGCAAGCAGACATATGGCCGCATCATCAATATCGCTTCGATTTACGGCTTGGTCGGCAATACGGCCATTCCGACCATCGCCTACCATGCCTCCAAGGGCGCGGTTGTCAACTTCACGCGCGGCGCTGCCGCCGAGATGGCGCCGGTTGGCATCACGGTCAACGCAATCTGCCCGGGCTACTTCTATACAGAGCTCACCACTGAGACCCTGGACACCGAGTACTTCCAGAACTTCGCGAAGAGCACGGTGCCGATGCAGCGCTATGGCCAGTCTGGCGAGCTGAATGCGGCTGCGGTTTTCCTGGGTGCTGAAGAGGCCAGCTATGTGACCGGTCAGATGATTGCGGTTGACGGCGGCTACACCTGCGTGTAATCGGCTCAAACAGTAATCACGTTTTCGTATATGAGGCGCTCGCCCAAAAGGTGAGCGCCTCCTTTTTATGTGGTAGCATGGCGCCAATATCGGGTTTTAATCGGGAGGGTGAACGTCATGACGGTTATCAGGGGATGTCAAGAAGGCAAGGTCACACCGAAGCTGCAAGAAATCAAGTGTCCGCAGTGCGGCGCTGAAATGGAAATATTCGTGAAAATGGGCGGCGAAGTCGGCGTGACGGGCACGCTTGTCGCAGATGAGACGTGCGATGAATGCGGCTATGTGGTGAAGCAGGGCACGCCTGCAAGCGAACTGGCTTAAATAGGGGGAGCGCCCATCTGGGACAGGTACTCCATTTAGCATCGGAACGGCATGGCGCATTCGGCCGCCAAAACCGTGGTAGCATACCGCCATGGCTCATTTCGACAACATAGACGGCGTTGAGATGGAGGGCAAACTGCCCGAAGTGCGCCTGTCCAACACACCGTTTCGCGTAGTAGCGCCCTACGAGATGGCTGGCGACCAGCCGCAAGCGGTCGATGGGCTTGCGCGCGGCGTCGAGGCGGGTCTGCGCTACCAAACACTGCTGGGCGTAACGGGCTCGGGCAAGACATTCACGATGGCCAAAACCATCGAAGCGGTGCAGAGGCCCACGCTGGTGCTTGCGCCCAACAAGACGCTTGCAGCGCAGCTAGCCGCCGAGCTGAAAGAGTTCTTCCCCGATAACGCTGTCGTGTACTTTGTCAGCTATTACGACTACTACCAGCCTGAAGCATACGTGCCGGCTTCAGATACCTTCATCGAAAAGGATGCATCCATCAACGAAGAGGTGGAAAAGCTGCGCCATGCAGCTACGTCGGCTTTGCTCTCGCGGCGCGACTGCGTAGTTGTCGCCAGTGTGAGCTGCATCTACGGCATCGGATCCCCTATGGATTACGCCGGCATGGCCGTATTCTTGGACAAGGAGGTGCCGGCAGATCGCGATGACGTGATCCATGGCCTGATCGATATCCAATACGACCGCAACGACTATGAGCTTGCGCGTGGCACGTTCCGCGTACGGGGCGATGCGCTCGACGTGTTTCCACCCTATGCGGATAATCCGGTGCGCGTGGAGTTTTGGGGCGATGAAATCGAAGAAATCGCTGAGGTCGACAACGTAACCGGTGAGGTGCTGAACACCTTCCAAGCACTTCCGATTTGGCCGGCGTCCCATTACGTGACGGCGCGTCCTAAGATGGAGCGTGCGCTGACCACGATCCGCGACGAGTTGGACGCACGCCTCGCGCAGTTCAAAGCGGAGGGCAAATTGCTCGAAGCCGAACGTCTGGAGATGCGTACGAACTACGATTTGGAAATGCTCGAGACCATGGGATTTTGCAGCGGCATCGAAAACTACAGCCGCCATCTGGATGGACGAGCGCCAGGCGAGCCGCCCTACACGCTGATCGACTATTTCCCGAAAGACTTTCTGTGCATCATCGATGAGTCTCATGTGACGGTACCGCAGATCCGCGGCATGCACGAGGGTGACCGCTCGCGCAAGATCACGCTTGCCGAGCACGGATTCCGCCTGCCAAGCTGTTTGGACAACCGCCCGCTGCGCTTCGACGAGTTCGAGGCGCGCGTGCCGCAGTTCATCTATGTGTCGGCTACTCCGGGCGATTACGAAATGAAGGTGGAACAGGCGCGCGTCGAGCAGATCATCCGACCGACGGGCTTGCTCGACCCCGAGGTGATCGTGCGGCCGATTCTGTCGCAGATCGATGACGTTATCGATGAGGTGCGCCTGCGCACGGAGCGCAACGAGCGCACGCTCATCACGACGCTAACGAAGAAAATGGCAGAGGATCTGACTGACCATCTGCTCGATCAAGGCGTGAACGCACGCTACATGCATTCGGATATCGGCACACTCGAACGCGTCGAAATCCTGCGCTCTATTTGAGTATCAGATCAAGATATAGTTAAAAAAGAAAAAAGAAATGCCTACTATATTCCCCTCAGGACTCGGTGACCTGGAGTGGTGTCATAAGCGTGGATTGCGCCCAGGCTTGGGTTCCAAGGAAAGACTGC
>CAYOBD010000313.1:0-2624 GCA_964402005.1 uncultured Eggerthellaceae bacterium | reverse complement strand
TCCGCAATACGGTCATCATCATGACGTCGAATGTGGGCGCGCGCGATATCGCGCAGCCCCAGACGCTCGGCTTCTCTTCGGAGCCCGGAAAGGGGCTTTCGGACAAGGAGATCCAAAGCCGCGTGATGGCTGAGCTCAAGAAGCTCTTCCGCCCCGAGTTCCTGAACCGCCTAGACGAGATAATCGTGTTCAAGAGCCTGACTGACGAGCAGATAGTCGAGATCGTGAAACTGATGGTAGGCGATTTGCGCGAGCGCATGATCGAGCAGAACATGTCGATCAACCTGGATGATGAGGCCTGCCGTCTGATTGCCAAGGAGGGTACGGACAAGACGTTCGGTGCCCGTCCGCTGCGCCGTGCCATCCAGAGGATGCTGGAAGATCCGCTGTCCGAGGAAATCCTCGAGGGAAAGTGGACGAGCGGCATGGTGGTAGATGGGACGGTCGAGGTTGGCGAGCTGGTATTCATGCAGGGCAGCGGTCCCTTTCGCGAGCCGCGCAAGCGCGACAACATAGCGCAGGAGACGGAGTTGCTGCTGCGCGAATACAATCTTGGCTCAGCAGGCGTATCTTCGGGCGGCGGGGTCGCATCGGGCGGCGCTGCCGACTAGCAGACCGGTCAACGGGACAACGGGGACGGAGGGTTTTGTCACCATCCGTCCCCGTTGCAGCATTCTGTACCCGTTGCAAAAGAATAGCCATGGTACACCCCTGTAACAGGGGTGTACCACTATCGACAGCACCCTCAGGTCCGTTGCTCTATACGTCCTGGATACAAGCAGCAATCGAAAAGTGGATGTGAACTGTCTTTCTTCGTCCCAATCACTGCGGGCTGTTGTCGTATCATAGATGCGTATGCTTAATGAAAGGCTAGTAAAGCTATGGGTAAATCTGATTCTGAAGTGAGCGCAGCATATCCTACGATGCAACGGGAAGATTCGATTCTGGCCGGTCCAACGTTTGCGTCCACGGCGATTGACATGGATGCGCTTGCAAAATCCCTCGCCGGCCTGCAGGGCAAGGTGGATTCGCATCCCAAGACAGCGGCTATCATTTTGGCAGGTGGCTCGGGAGATCGCTTCGGCCATGAGGGTGGAAAGCAGCTGGTGGAGATTGCAGGTAAGCCGATTCTCACATGGTCGGCAGAGGCATTCGACTCAGTGGGAGATGTCGGCCTGATCGTAATCGTTTGCCCCGAAGAACGCCATGATGAGTATCTGAAATGTGCCATTGATCCATTCCCGTTCGTAACCCCGGTAACGGTTGCTCCATCCGGTCCGTCGCGCCAGGAATCGGCTTTCTCTGGCCTTGAGTACATACCCGATGAGTATGAGTACGTTATGCTGCACGACGGAGCTCGTCCACTGGTTACGCCCAAGCTGATCGAGCATGTGATTGCCGTGGTGAAGGGCAATATCGACTGCGACGGTGCCATTGTGGGCAATCCGGCGGTCGATACGCTTAAGGTGGTCGAAAACGGCGTCGTGGTGGGTACACCCGATCGCAGGGTGTTTTGGAATGCACAGACGCCCCAGATGTTCCGTGCGGGCATGTGCCGCCGTGCGCATGCTGCTGCTCTTTCCGATGGATTCATGGGGACAGATGACTCGTCTCTCATAGAGCGTCTCGGAGGGCGGGTGCTGATGGTTGAGGGACCACGCAACAACATAAAGCTCACGGTTCCCGAGGATTATGAAATGCTTGCTGCTGCCGTCGCGGCGGTACGCGGGGGAGGACGGCTGCGATGATGGGCATGGGTGCTCTTAGAGGGTTGCGTATCGGCCAAGGCTACGATGTCCATGCGTTCGCCGATGGACGCAAGCTCATCATCGGCGGAGTGGATATCCCCTATAAGCGGGGACTCGACGGCCATTCCGATGCTGATGTGCTCGCGCATGCGATCGGCGATGCCCTGCTGGGTGCAGCGCGCATGGGGGATATCGGCAAGCTCTTTCCCGATGATGACCCTGCTTACGAGGGAGCGGATTCGATGATGCTCCTTCAGCGTATCGCATCAGCCGTGCGCAACGAGGGTTTCGAGATAGTCGATGTCGATTCGGTTATTGTGGCCCAAGCGCCGAAGATGGCGCCATACCGCGACAAGATGCGCACGAACATCGCGATAGCGTTGGGCATCGCGCTCGACAATGTAGGCGTGAAGGCTACTACAACCGAGCATCTGGGATTCGAGGGCCGCGAAGAAGGCATTTCTGCAACGGCCGTCTGCCTGCTCGCGCGATGTAGCGGCGTAGACATGGGCGCGTTCGTAATCGCAGGATAGGGGATGAGCCGAAAGTGAATCATTGGGGAGTCTCCCCAATGATTCACTGAAGATGGCAACAAGGAGCTGAATTTTATGATTCGCATATTCGATACAAAGATGCACTGCAAGGTGGACCTCGAGCCGCTCGAGGAGGGCAAGATCCGCATGTACGTGTGCGGTCCGACCGTGTACAACCTGATCCACATCGGGAATGCCCGCACGTTCATCTCGTTCGATGTCATTCGCCGCTATATGGAGTGGCGCGGCTACGAGGTGGTATTCGTACAGAACGTTACCGATGTGGATGACAAGATCATCAAGAAGGCCAACGAGGAGGACCGCACCGCTGAGGAGGTGGCCG
>CAYOBD010000312.1:0-2624 GCA_964402005.1 uncultured Eggerthellaceae bacterium | reverse complement strand
TACTAACACATCGACAACCGGGAATTCATTGTTTTCTTCTAAGTTCATTAATAAAGCTCACACTGACAACTATCATCATAGCTGCTAATGCATCTGAAGCAATTAGCTGCCCAATCGCAGCTGCTGGAATTGGCTGTAAAGGCCATGGCTCAATAAAACTGGCAAGGCACGCTCTAAATATCCAAACCACCGTAAGAAAGAAATAGAAATAAATCGCTTCACGACTCATTGCCATAGCTCTTTTACCCAGCGCAATTAACGTGATGCTTATTCCAAACAGCAGCAATGAAAAGCAATAGTTCGTGTAATCAATCCCAACTATAAGATTCTCATATTGCATCGGAAGGTAGTCATACCACTGGAACATCCACGGAACAAAGAAGTGCCATAACCCTACTAAAGCACTAATTACAACTGAAACGTAATATAGAATCTGTCTTCCTTTTTTCAAAATGATTCACCTTTGCAAACGCCGATTTTTGTGTTTCAAATCAAAATGAAATCCCCGACTTATCCTCCAGCTCTTCGATATCCAAATCTACCTGGATATGTCCGTCAACTTTTCCCCACGTAAAAGAACTACCGTCTCGATATGATCGGTATGGGGGAACATGTCAACGGGCTGTACGACTTCGATGCGATAGCCGACGCGTACGAGGTGTCGGAGATCACGCGCCTGCGTATCGGGGTTGCAACTGATATAGACCACGCACGCAGGTGCCAAAGCCGCAAGCGCATCGAGGAATTCCGGGGTCGAGCCCGCGCGTGGCGGATCCATCAGCACGATGTCCGCATGCTCGCCCGCATCCGCCAGCTCACGCATGAATGCGGTTGCGTCAGCCGCAACGAATCGAGCGTTCTCCACCCCGTTGTGGCGTGCATTCTGACGCGCATCTTCGATGGCGGATGCCACCGAATCCACGCCGATGACCTCGGCGGCGCCGCGCGTCGCTGCTACCAACCCGATCGTACCCGTACCGCAATAGGCATCCACGATGCGTTTGGGCATCTGCTGCGGCAGAGTCGGGCCAGATGCCAGCTCGCCGATTGCCATGGTCGGGCTTGTTTGGCCCGCAATCAATCCATCGGGTCCGCGCAAGCCTGCCAGCTTCATCGCCTGCTCATATAGAACCTCGGTCTGTACGGCATTCACCTGATAGAACGACTGCGACGAAATGCGGAAACTCAAACCGCAAAGCGTATCCAGTATGAAACCCGGACCGTAGAGCCGCTGTTCGCGCTGACCGAGGATCACGTTCGTACGGCGTGTGTTCACATTCTGCACGATGCTCGTGATGAACGGGCAGCGCTTCACGAGCTGACGGCAGAACGCTTTGGCAGAGGGAAACTGCTCGTCGTTCGTCACGAGCGTAACAAGAACCTCGCCGCTTTCATGGCCGACGCGTACGATTGCATGGCGCATGAAGCCCCGCCCCGTATTCTCGTCATACGGCTCGATGCCGTGACGCACCATGATGCTGCGGATTTCGCGGATTACCTGGTTAGCCTGCTCGTTTTCAACCAGACAGCCATCCGTGCGCACAAGCTTGTGCGTGCCTGCGGCATACATGCCCGTAAGAATCGCACGGCTGCCCTTACCGCCGCGTGCGCCCATATGCCTGCGCTTGTCGGGCGCAAACGGAGATGCCACCTTGTTGCGATAGTGGAACGGATGCTCCATCCCGATGATCGGACGGATATCGGGCGAGCCGAACACGTTATCGTCAAACAGATTCCGTATGCGAGCGTCTTTCAGCTTTAGCTGCTCGTCATAGGGCACGTCGATGTGCTGGCATGCGCCGCATTCCTCGGCAACACGGCAGATGCTCTCGACCCCTTTCCCCATGACAATCGCTCCCTCACTCTCGAATCGCGCAGATTCGCACCATATCCAAGACGATGCGCTTTCTGCGTCGCCGCATGAACACCCCAACAGCATTGTTACCATTTGCGCTCATTTCGCAAATTCATGATAACGTATTGTTCGACGAGAAAGGAAACCTCTATGAAATTCGTCGTCCGCTGGCTGATTACCGCAATCGCCGTAGCTGCGGCAATTTGGCTGATTCCCGGCATACAGGTTTTCGGCACCGACAACGTTGTGCTCGCCATCGCCATCGTCTCGGCGGTGCTGGCATTCATCAACATGTTCATCAAACCGATCGTGCAGGTACTCAGCTGTCCGCTGGTCATCCTTACATTCGGGTTGTTCCTGTTGGTGGTCAATGCTGCAATGCTGGAACTTGCCGCCTGGATAAGCGGCAGCTTGCTCCATATGGGAATCGCCATAGACGGATTCGGCAGTGCCATCCTGGGAGCCATCATCATCAGTATCGTGACAATGATCGCCAACGGCATCGCGCGATCCAACAGCAACGACAACGGATACGGCCAGTAAAGCATCGGATCAGCAGCGCCCCCTTCTTCCGTTCGCTCCATCTGTTGTAATCACAACAGATGGGCTTTGCCTTGGCGAGCAGAATAGTGGCAAGAAAAACAGCAGGGAGAGAGGAATCCGCTGATGATTCGCAAGATCGTCCATATCGATGAGGAAAAATGCACCGGCTGAGGCCTGTGCGCAGACGCATGCCACGAAGGCGCCAACGCCATGATAGACGGCAAAG
>CAYOBD010000311.1:801-2652 GCA_964402005.1 uncultured Eggerthellaceae bacterium | reverse complement strand
GCGTTGGCGCGTTCACTCCGAGCATGACGACGTTACTTTGTTGCGCGAGATCGAGACTTGCAAGGTCAAGGGTCCGGACGGCTACATGTACGAGCCGGTGTGGCTGAACCCGATTGATGCTGGCAAGCTCGGCATCGCCAATGGAGATGTGGTTGCGGTTTACAACGAGCGCGGTGCTGTTCTGGGTGGCTGCATCGTGACCGAACGCATCATGCCTGGGTCGGTCTATCAGGATCATGGCGCTCGCGTCGATTCCATCGTGCGTGGCACGGGCGGCCTAGACCGCGGTGGTGCGAACAACCTTATCTGCCCGCTTGCGACTGCTTCTAAGAACACGCTTTCCGAGGCGACGAAAGGCTTCCTCGTCAACGTCAAGAAGGTCGATGTGCTGGCTTTGGCCGAGCAGTACACGGAGGAGTTCGAGAGTGAGTACAAGCCTGAGGCCGGCTTACAGGTCATGGCCTGGATCGGCTACGGCGAATAGAGATTGAGAGGGGATTGGACAATGAAGGTTTTCGTATACGATCTGGACAAATGCAACGGTTGCCACAACTGCCAGATCGCTTGTAAGGACGAGCACGTTGACAACGACTGGAGCCCCATCGCGAAGCCCCAGCCCGATACTGGTCACTTCTGGTGCAAGGTCGACGAGGAAGTGTGCGGCAAGACTCCGCTCGTTCGCGTGAACTATCTGTCGCACCACTGTAACCATTGCGACAACGCTCCGTGTGTGAAGTTCGCCCCCGAGGCCATCTACAAACGCGATGATGGCTTGGTCATCATCGACCCTGAAGCGGCAAAGGGCAACAAGGACATTCTCAAGGCTTGCCCGTACGGTGAGATTTACTGGAACGAGGAGCTGCAGACTCCCCAGAAGTGCACGGGATGTGCGCACCTGCTCGATGATGGGTGGAGCGTGCCGCGTTGTGTGGACGCCTGTTGCACGGGCGCGCTGCGATTCGGCGAGGAAGAGGACTTCGTCGGCGAGTTGGCAAATGCCGAAGTGTTGCGCCCCGAATGCGGAACCGCGCCGCGCGTGTACTACCTGAACAAGCCGAAGCGCTTTGTTGCCGCAACTGTGGTTGATATCGACGCTGACGAAGTGGTTATCGGAGCCAAGGCAACGCTTTTTGCTGTCGACGATGAAGCCGAGGTGGCAGCTGTCCAAACCGACGAGCTGGGCGACTTCTTTATCGAGAACGTTGAACCTGGCACTTACCGTCTCGTGGTCGAGAAGGAAGGCTACCTCACACAGAGTCTTGATGTCGACTTGACGGTCAAGGACCAATCGTTTCCCGAGTTTCAGTTCTTCGCTGAGCCGGTTATCGCATAGGAATCTAGCGGCTGCATGAAGCCGTAGGTATGGGTACGGGGTCCGGCTCGCCGGGCCCCCAACAAGGAGGAAAAATGAAAGAAACAAAGGAAAAGGGGAAGATCAAGCGCGGCTACGGCATGAATGAGCTGCCGGCACCCGGAGAGCTCGTCGCGTTCGGCGTGCAGCATATGCTGATTTTCATGTTCTCAACTCTGCCTGCGCCAATCCTCATCGCTGGTGGTTTGGGCCTCAGTGCTGCTGAGACTGGGCTGCTCATCATGTGCTCGCTGTTCGTGTGCGGCGTGTGCACCATCATTCAGAGCTTTGGCGTTGGCCCGCTGGGCGCTCGCATCCCGATGGGTTTCGTTGGCAGCTTCGTGTTTATCTCGCCGGCGCTCCTTATCATCCCGCAGGCTGGGTTCGGCGGCTACATGGGCGCCTGTATTGTGGCTGCTATCATCTGCGGTATCGTCTTCGGCTTATTCTCTTATTGGCTGAAGGTGATTTGTCCGCCGTTCGTTTCTGGCGCTGTGCTT
>CAYOBD010000311.1:0-791 GCA_964402005.1 uncultured Eggerthellaceae bacterium | reverse complement strand
AGAACTTCGGTGACCCGACGTTCTTGGCTTTGGCTGGTGTCACCATCCTCATCACGTAGCTGCTCAGCGTGCTTGGCAAGGGCTTCGTTTCCGGAGCAGCTCCGCTGTTCGGCATGATTATTGGCTTCATCATCTGCATCTGCATGGGTATGGTCGATTTCACGCCCGTTGCCGAGGCAGCATGGGTTGGCGTTCCCGAGCCGTTGCATTGGGGTCTATCGTTCCCGATTGATGCGTGCATCATCATGACGCTCATCGCCATCTGCGGCGTCGTTGAAATCTTGGGCACGACCTCCGCAACCACCACGGTCGCCGAGGGACGTATCGCTACCGCCGAAGAGACGAAGAAGACCGTTATCACTCAGGCTGTGACGAGCGTTTTCGCTTGCTGCTTCAACGTTGGTCCCACTATCTCCAGTTCTGGCAACATCGGTCGCTGGTGTCATCCTGCTCATCATGGGCCTGTGCCCCCAAGTTCGCCGCCATTTTCTCGATTATTCCCCATCACTTTTTAGGTGGCGCTATCCTCATGATGTTCGGCACCATCCTGTGCAGCGGCATGAAGATAATCATGGAGAGCGAGCTGACTGATCGCACTCAGACTATCTTGGCAGTTGCTCTGGCCGTTGGTATCGGTTTCAACTCCGTGCCCGATGCCTTATCGCAGTTCCCGTTCTGGGTTTCGACGCTGCTATGTGGCGTCCCCGGCACCGCATTCGTCGCCGTCATCCTGAACATCCTGCTTCCGGGCCGCAACCTGATGAAGCCCGAACCATTGGTTCGGCTGGCTT
>CAYOBD010000310.1:0-2655 GCA_964402005.1 uncultured Eggerthellaceae bacterium | reverse complement strand
CATCGGTCTCGATCCTGTTCAGGAAACCCTCGGCCCGCACATCTGCAACCCGATCCTGCAGGCAAAGCTTCTGAACGAACAAAAGACCGATCTGAATGTTGTGATCGGTCTTTGTGTCGGCCATGACAGCCTTTTTTACAAGTATTCTGACGCCCTCTGTACTACCCTCGTCACTAAGGACCGCGTACTGGGCCACAATCCTGCCGCCGCCCTGTATCAGGCGGACGGATACTACAGCCGGCTTCTTAAGTAAAGTGAATAATCATATTCCTTTAATATCACATAAGAACTTCGCCTTCATATCGCAAGGTTAAGTTTATTTCCTCCGCGCCTTCCACCAGGGGTTTCAGGAACAGTTTGTCTCCCTCCCACATTGGAAGGTCCGTCAGCTGCTCTTCCGGAATCCACCGAAGCTCTCCCTCATCGCAATAAGCCGGCGCTTCATCCGGCCCTGTATTATCACCGCAGCCTGCGCCGCTGATCTCGGCGCGATAAAGATACATGTCTTCATCCTCCCATGTGTCGGAAATGAAATGGATTACGCCGCAGAAGTGATAGTCTGTCAGTTCGAGGCCTGTCTCTTCACGCACCTCGCGCAGCATGCATTCATCCGGCGTTTCCCCCGGCTCTATCTTGCCGCCGACGCCGATCCATTTGCCTTTGTTCGGGTCGTCCTTTTTCTTGTTGCGGTAAAGCATCAGGTACTCATGGCTCTCGCTTCCGTCTTCTGTTTTCTCGCCTGGTCTGATGCGTCTTATATAACAAAGTGTCGCCTTCTTCATAGATATCCCTCCGGACGTGATTGTATCATATTCTTCCATTCTGTTGTATAATTCTCATATGAGGGAGGAGCCTATGCAGAAGATTACAATGCACACTTCAAAGACTTACGACATCCTCATCGAGGATGGTCTTCTGGCGTCCGCGGCGGAGCAAATTGCTGCAATTCTCCCGCCGCCACGCAAGTGCTGCCTTGTTTGCGACAGGACAGTTTACAGCCTTTACGGAAGACAGGACCTGCCCCTTTTCGTCAGTCTGACCGGCGCGGGCTATGATGTCAACATATGCACTTTTGATCCGGGCGAAGGGAGCAAGACACTCCACGCGGCTGAAGAAATCTGCGGCGTCCTGGCGTCAAAGGGATTCACAAGAGACGATTTCATCATCGCCCTTGGCGGAGGAGTCAGCGGAGACCTGGCGGGATTTGCCGCATCAATATACATGCGCGGCATTCCATTCGTGCAGATTCCCACCACGCTCCTGGCAATGGCCGACTCGTCCGTTGGAGGCAAGACCGGAGTAAATACAGACGCAGGCAAGAACATGATTGGTACCTTCTGGCAGCCGAGCCTCGTTCTGATAGACCCTGCCGTTTTAGACACTCTCAGTCAGGACGAACTGCTGAACGGACTGGCGGAAATAATAAAGGCGGGATTCATTGCGGATGGAACCATCTTTGACTGCATCGGCGAAAACATCTCCGAGGCTATCGTCAAAGCAATACAGGTCAAGAAGGAAATAGTGGAAGCGGACGAACGCGAAAGCGGCAGCCGCCGTCTTCTCAACTTCGGCCACACGATCGGTCACGCCATCGAAAAGTGCAGCGGATACACTGTTCCTCACGGCTGTGCGGTAATGAACGGCATGTATCTGACAGCCCTTGCGGCTGACGACCTCGAATGGAGCATGACCCCCGTATCGGGATTGATTAGAAATGTCATTGATGCCTTTGCTTATCCTAAATACGAAGATTTAAAGGCGCCGCAGCTCGCCGAAGCGGCAGCGGGCGACAAAAAGCGCGTTTCAGATAAAATCATCATTGTTTACCCCGACCAACCGGGCCGCTGCAAAACGAAGGAGCTTCCGGTCAGCGAACTGGAAGATTTCATCGCCAGAGGAGTGAGGTTATGGAAATAAAGATCACACCGCGTAAACTAACGGGGACGATAGAAGCCATGCCGTCAAAGTCCCACGCCCACAGAATTCTGATAGCCAGAAAGCTTGCGGAGATTCAGGGCGGAGCGCTTGATGACGGCGTGGAGATCCCGGCGTTCTCCGATGATATTGAAGCCACCATGGCGTGCATAAGCCAGCTCGACAAGAACACTCCTTATCTGGAGTGCAGAGAGAGCGGGTCCACCCTGCGGTTTCTGCTGCCGGTCGTCATGGCGCTGAAAGACAGCGCTACCTTTCTGGGTACCGGCAGACTTCCGGACAGACCGCTTTCACCGCTGAAAGAGGAAATGGAACGCCACGGCTGCAGCTTCCGGATGGGTTCCAACAAGAACGCTGACCGCTTCAAGGAAATCTGCTCGGTTACAGGCAGGCTCGTTCCGGGCGAATACATCCTGGCCGGCAACATCAGCTCCCAGTTTATAACGGGACTGCTGTTCGCCCTGCCTTTGCTTGACGATGACAGCACGATCATACTGACGACTGAACTTGAATCCGCGGGTTACGTTGACATGACTCTGGATGTTCTCGAGTCATTCGGCATTGATGTTGAAGTCTCAGAAGCGGAAAGCGGTTTCCTTAAGTATTCAGTTCCCGGAAATCAGACCTACAGGGAAAAGCCGGGTATAACTCTGGACGGCGACTGGTCCAACGCGGCTTTCTGGCTAGCGGCCGGATCCCTCAGCGGAGATATTACCGTAA
>CAYOBD010000309.1:2386-2686 GCA_964402005.1 uncultured Eggerthellaceae bacterium | reverse complement strand
GTCTACCACAACCCCTTGTGTAGATAGGCAAAACTGGTAGAATACTCTACGTATGTGACCGTAAAACGACGCAAAAACGCACGCGCTGAGGCGCGGCATACGGAGAAAGGCAAATCCCATGGATGAAACTGGCGTGTTGGGTCTGATCGACGAGCTGTCCGATCTGCTCGAGCTTTCCAAACCCGTATTCGGCAAGAACAACATGAGGCAAGTCGACATTGCCGCGGCATTCGAGATCATGGACGAAATCCGCGACACGTTCCCGGCTGAGTTCGCCCAGGCGCGGCAGATCGTGCGCGA
>CAYOBD010000309.1:0-2375 GCA_964402005.1 uncultured Eggerthellaceae bacterium | reverse complement strand
TTCGCAGGCCATGACCATCGCCTCCGAGCAGGAGATCGTGCGCATCTCCCAGCAGCAGGCCGACCAGATCCTGGCCGATGCCCGCGAGCTGGAGCGTCAGACGCGCGCCGGCGCCGAGGACTACGCCGACGAGGTGTTCGGCCATGTCGAGAACAGCCTCGATACGCTGCTGAACAACGTGCGCCGTTGCCGCGATCGTCTGAACGCCAACGCGCAGATCCGCTAAGACGGGTCGCCCGTACATGGACGACGCGCGTATAAAGATACCGCCTGAGCTCTTCGCAACTGCGGAGAGCTCGCATTTTGACGGCGAGCTCGAATGGGAAACGCTCACGACCGGCGCGGATGACCTCGTGTTCGAGGGCCCTCTTGTCTGGCAGGTCGACGTCACCAACACCGACGGAGCGCTGCTCGTGCTCGGCAACGTGCAGGCCCGCGCCCATGCGACCTGCGGGCGCTGCCTGGGCGATGTCGAGCTCGACCTGGACGGAGAAATCGAGGGATGGTTCCTGATCAGCGCCGATTCGCTCGCACCGGAGGATGTGGGCGAAGACGAGCTGGACGTGCTGCCCGACGACCACATCGTGGATCTGGCTCCGCTTATCAAGGCGGCGCTCATCATGGATATGCCCAATCCGCCCCTGTGCGATCCCGATTGCGCCGGGCTTTGCCCGTACTGCGGGGCCGACCTGAACGAAGGCCCATGCGGCTGCGGCGGGGCCGAGCGCGCAGCGGAAGAGAAGCGCGCATCCAATCCCTTTTCCGTGCTCGCAGATTTCGATTTCGGGGAATGAACCGGACATGAGCCGCAGGGGCGAAAGCGCATCGAAAGCCCGCAGGGGCGAAAGCGTATCGAAAGCCCGCAGGGGCGAAAGCGCATCGAAAGCCCGCCGTGCCATCTCTATCGCCGCAGTTGAGGTTGCCGCTGTTGCGGTCGCCGCCGCCGCGGTCGCTGCCGTACTACTGCTCGTCGGCTGCGGGCCGTCCGATCAGCCGACCTCTGCCGACCAAGAGCCGCAAGGCTTCGAAACCGTCACGGATTTCGCCTGGTCGGAAGCCGATATGGCAACCCGATTCGCATCTACGCCCTCTTTTGTCTGGTCGGAAGGCGACATGGCAGCGCATCTGGGGTTCGTGGGCGACATCTGCCTCGACGACACCTACACGCCGATGGAGACGCTGTATGCCAAAGGCTCGACGGACATCTCCGACGGCATAGACGAGCGTTATCTGGAGAAGATGCGCGGCGTGGACGTGATGTGGGTGAACAACGAGTTCTGCTTCACCGACGGGGGAGAGCCGCTCTACGGCAAGATGTACACGTTCAGCGCGCCGACGGCGAATGTGAAATACCTGCAGGACATGGGCGCCGACATAGCGGGGCTTGCCAACAACCACACGTATGACTTCGGCGAGCAGGCCTTCGTCGATACGCTCAACACGCTGCGGGACGCCGGCATCCTCTACGTCGGTGCGGGCATGAACTACGAAGAGGCGTCCGAGCCGCTTTATGTCGAGGTCAAAGGCCTGAAGATCGCGTATGTGGCCGCATCGTGCGCCGAGTTCACCATCTATACGCTCGAAGCGGACGAGAACACGCCGGGCATCATGTGGTGCTATGACGACGATAAGTTCCTCGACGAAATTCGCGAGGCCGCGGCTAACGCCGATTACGTCGTAGCGTTGCCGCATTGGGGCAACGAGCACACCACGATCCTCACGGACAAGCAGACGGACAGCGCCCGCGCCTATATTGATGCCGGTGCGGACATCGTCATCGGCACGCACTCGCACATCCTCCAGGGGATCGACTACTACGACGGAAAGCCGATTCTGTACAACCTCGGCAACTTCTGGTTCGACGGATACGACATCGACACGGTTCTGGCCGAGCTGATCGTCTCGCGAGACGAGAGCGGCGACGCGAACTGCGAGGTCGTGCTCTATCCCGGCACGCAGTCGGGCGCGGTCACCTCATGGGCGCCTGACGAGGAGGAACGGGATCGCATCTTCCGCTACATCGAAGAGATTTCGGATTGGAACATCTCGATCGACGACGAGGGCCGCGTGCATCCTGCGGAATAGGGCAGGCGGATTATCGCGGTAGCGTTTCCCGGGTTGAGATTTGCAGTGCGGGTTGCCGAGGGCCCGTTGCCGAAGTTTTCGTCCAGCCCGTGGACCGAAATTGCGGCTACGGGTTCGCGGCTGGACCGAAATTGCGGCTACAGGCTCAAAATGGGCCCCAACCGCCTTCTTGAAAGCTTGTTGCCGAAGTTTTCGTCCAGCGGCTGGACCGAAATTGCGGCTACGGGTTCGCGGCTGGATCGCGTGCCGAACGTTGGTGTCACGGGCCGCTTTGAGACGGAAGCGGCCAT
>CAYOBD010000308.1:0-2698 GCA_964402005.1 uncultured Eggerthellaceae bacterium | reverse complement strand
GTTCGGCGCCAGCGTCGACGGCACCCTCAAGGTCACCAAGCGCTCCGTCACCCTGACGTCGGCCGACGACGAGAAGGTCTACGACGGCACGCCGCTGACCAACCCCAACGTGACCGTCTCCGGCGACGGCTTCGCGACCGGCGAGGGCGCGGCCTATGACGTCACCGGCACCCAGACGCTCGTTGGCAGCTCCAGCAACACATTCACCTACGCGCTCAAGTCCGGCACGAAGGCCGCCAACTACACGATTGCCACCAGGCTTGGCACCCTTGCCGTCACTGACGGTCAGGGCGGCGACCCGGTCGATCCGGATGACGTGGGCAAAAAGTCCCACGAGAACAAGGAGTACAAGCTGGGCGATACCATCACTTGGACGATAACGGTCAAGAACATCTACGACGTGGCGAAGACCATCACGCTCACCGAGCAGGACGGCGTAACTCTCGCGCAGACCACGTTCCAGAACGTGGCGCCCGGCGCCGAGGTGGAGACCACGGCCACCAAGGTCGTCACCGCAGATGACGTCCAAGCGGGCAAGGTGGAGAACACCGTGAAGGTGAGCTTCAGCGGCGGCACTACGGTCGACATCACCGACCCCGTGCCCGTCGTTGTGACGCCGACGATGTACACCATCACATACGTTCTGAATGGCGGTACGTATAACGGCAGCGCGGCGAACATCGTGGAGCAGTACGAGGCTGGTACAGTCATCTCTGTCCATGCGGCACCGGTTCGCGACGGTTACACCTTCGCTTACTGGGACGGCTCCAAGTTCCAGCCGGGCGATAGCTACACAGTAACCGAGAATCACGTGTTCACGGCTCAGTGGACGGCGGATACGCCGACCCCGACGCCCACGCCGACCCCGACCCCGGCACCGGCTGGGCCGACTGGGCCTACCGGTACGATCACCCCGGCGGCGACAACCCCGGCTGCGGCAACCCCGACGGCGACGACCACGACTCCGGCTGCGACCCAATCGATCGACAACAACGCCAATCCGCTCGCTGAAACGATCGATGACGATGGCAACCCGCTCGCCGGCGGCGGTTCATGGTCGCTGTTTGACCTGATTGCCACGATAGTGACTGCTGTGCTCGCTATCATCATGCTGATCGGCGTCTTCGGCCGCAAGCGCAAGGACGACGAAGATGAAGAGGCCCAATACCAGGCCCAGTACCAGGACGAGGACGAGGAAGGCCGGACCATCAAGCGCCGTCGGGCACTGCGCATCGCGTCGCTGATTCCGGCAATCGGTGCGATTATCCTGTTCATCCTGACGCAGGATATGAGCCAGCCGATGGTGATCTTCGACTGGTGGAGCATCGTGTTCGCCATCATCGCGGGCATCAACATCATCCTGCTGATTGCCTCGCACAAGAAGAAGGAAGACGATGACGAGGACGACAGCTATCAGCAGACCGCCAACGTTCCCACGATGGCATAGAATGGGAAACGGATAGCTAATCGGTTCTAAGGATGGCGCCCCGGAACGAGAAGTTCCGGGGCGCTTGCTCGGAAGGAAAGCGGCATGGATCCGCAGAACTCAAGAGGAGGAAATACAATGAAGAAAACCGCAATAATCCTCGCTGCCACTGCGTTCGCCCTTGCGCTGGCAGGTTGCGGGACAGGCGTTCTTGAGCCGAGCGGGAGCGAAGCCGGGACATCTGGAAGCGCGGCGTTAGGCGAAACGTCCGCCGAAACGTCTCCCGCAGAAACCAGCCCAGTGGTTACGGTAGTTCAGGGGGAGGTTGCCTGGAGCGAAGCAGAAGACGTGGGGGCGGCAGTCGAAGACGCCGGTTTTTCTTCCGACTTCAAAGTTCCTGATACTCCGCCGGTCGGAGATTATGAATGGACAGGCCCCAATTTCATGGCTATGGACAATGTTGCCGAGGCGTTTTATGACGGCGGCGAAGTGAGTCTTTTGATTCGCAAAGGCGAGGGCGTGCCTATCGAGGAGCTTTCCGCCGATCTGAATGAATATAGTTATGACTGGACCCAGAATGTCGGAAGCATCGAAGTTACGTGCCATGGATATGAAGAGAACATCGCCAACTTCCTTGAGTGGGAGTACAACGATTGCTCCTACGACGTTTGGTGCATCAGCACCACGGGAGACAACATCGGCATGACCTCTGAGGAAGTCGCTGCTATCGTGGCCGCCATCGACTAAGGCATCTCGGTACCGGAACTCTTTCCTCTATGGTCGTCCAAGAGGTGCGCATTCGGGATGTTGCCGCGGATGCGCACTTCTTTGCATCAGGGCATTCGCACGGCCATCGGGGGATGAGTCCGAAAACCGTTATCTCGCGAATTTGCGCTCAGTACTATTCGTCGGATTCGCGTTTTCGGACTGCGCATAGTGGGGTTTTCAGATGCTGCTCGGCGTTTGCCCAGGTGCGCTCAGATCGGCGGCGGTAGGAGGCCGAAAACCGGAATCTGGTAAAAACGGGAGGCGCCGAATTTGCCAGATTCGCATTTTCGGACTCATCCGCATGGTTGGTAATCGGTCTAGGGACATGATGCGCCGTCGAGGTGTGTAAGCTTCGTTTGCTGCACCCGGGTTGCAGTTGCGGGTGCAACGTAAAAGCCTCTCTTGCGATGCTTAAGTTGTGGCTGCTACCAAGCGAATGTCAACGGGCTTTGTGGAGAAAATAAGACCTGCTGATTTTGCTTGACGCGACCCTTGCGCCGCCCT
>CAYOBD010000307.1:0-2707 GCA_964402005.1 uncultured Eggerthellaceae bacterium | reverse complement strand
TCGTAGATGCGCGCAAACTCGGCCTCGTCGCGCTCAACATAGCCTTCGATAGGATCGCTGAGGTACACCAATCCGTCTTCGACCGCGTACACGATCACGCAATGCTCGTTGATGTACCACTCCCAACCGTCATCGAAGGCGTTGGAAAACTGCGGCTCTTCGCCATACATCGTCGACCACACCAAGACAGGATACCCATGCATTACCAAGCCTTTTACGCCGTCAAAGGTTGTTCCGGTCAGATCATATGCACGCACGTTTCCGCCGTTAGCGAGCAGATACGAGTTCGCCGCGTTCACGATTCCCGGCGGGTAGCCGCCGCCTGCTCCATAAGGGGACCCCGCATAGCCTGTTGCGAAACTGCCATCCGTAACCAAAAAAGTATCGGCAATCTCTTGTGGATCAGCATCGAAGCCCAAGCTCTGGAGCAGTACAGCGAGCGATACTACTTCGCAGCCGCTCGGCAGGCCAACCGAATTCTGGTTCATGTTTCCCACCTGCGATGCATAAGGCACCTGAGCAGATGCAATCATGGCTATCGCATCATCGGTGATGGACGTACCGTCCACGACGATCTGGCCGAGGAGCATAGCGTCTTCTTCCGACACGTCGGTCTGTTCGTCCGCATATGCGCTTTGGCTGTAGTGCTCCTCGATGGAAATGGGCGCGATTGCATCCTTTTTCGTATCGCTTCCCTGCAGCGCCTTCATCGGATTGAACGGAGAAATAGCGAATACGAAGGCGAATAACGCCACCGCCGCGACAAAGCCGGCAACGACGATACGGTATCGAGCAATCGGCACTGTGTCTTTCCGAGAGGGAATGCTAGCCGCATCGGGAGAGACGGGAACCGCAGCTTCAGGCGAATCAGCCTCGTAAGGCCGGGTTGCTGCTGCGTGCTTATGAGCGGCGTCATGCCGCGCATGGCTAGGCGCAGTTGCCGTTTCCGCTGCATGTCGCGCGTGGCTGCCCACCCGCACGGAATCGGCGGCAGGACGGCGATGACGCGGTACGGCAGCAAACACCGCATCCGGTATGGGCGCATTTGCAACGTCAGCATTTGCGGATGCCGAAACAACATCCCGAGCCGTGCTGACCGCATGCGCATGCCGGGGGGCGTATGCGCGTATCGTTTCGTTTTCGCCTGTCACGATTCCCGTTCTCCCTTGCCGTCCGGGCATCCCGGGCGGCACGTTGTATCGGAGGTCGAGAGCATTTGGAGAACGGTTTCCGATAACAACTTCTAGTGGTAGTGCTCTCGTATATATACCACATTTTGTTGCTTACGGTACGAAATTGCGCCATTTCCGAAAATTCTTTTTGCAGCAGAAGCATGCTCTGGAAACCATCGGGTAAACACCCTTCGGCGCACCTGGCTAAAGCGAGATTCGCAATCTCGCTATCACTTGCGAAGCGAATAGATCGTCGACGAGGATTCAAATGCAGCGTTATTCGAAAAGCTCCACGGCGCGTTTCAGTTTCTCGACGATGGAGATGTTCTGCGGACAGGCATCTTCGCACTGATAGCACTCGATGCACTCCGAAGCCTTGCCGCCGAGCATCGTTTCGAACTTGTATTGGTTTTTACCCTTGCCAGCGCCGTACATGGCTTCACGGTTGAGGCAGTCCATCGCACCCGAGATGTTTACGCTTTGCGGGCACCCTTTTTGGCAGTAATGGCAATGCGTGCAGGGGTTGTCCACGGATGCTGCCAGCACGCGTTGCGCACGGTCCAAGACGGCCAACTCGTCATCGGTCAGAGGTTTGCAACTCTTCCAAGTAGCAATATTCTGCTGCATCTGCTCGAGCGTGCTCATGCCCGAAAGAACTGTCATCGCATCTTCCAGCCCAAAAGCGAAACGCAGCGCCCAAGAAACATACGATGCGTCCGGATCAGCCTGATCGAGCACTTCGGCCACGGGAGCAGGCGGTTGAGCCAACGTCCCGCCACGCACCGGCTCCATGATTACGACCGGCTTGCCGAACTCATGCGCCACCTCCACGCACCGGCGCGATTGCACGTTCGTGGATTCCCAATCGGCGTAGTTGACTTGCAGTTGCACGAACTCCATCTCGGGATGAGCCTCAAGAAGTCCCCTGAGAACGTCCGCATTGTCGTGGTGAGAAAAGCCGATATGGCGCACCTTCCCCTCGGCCTTAAGCTGCTTAACGAAATCCCACATGCCGAATTTGTCGAACACCTGCGTACGCACACTGCCCGTGTTGTGAATCAGATAGAAGTCGAAATACCCAGCGCCAGTCTCGGCAAGCGAGATGTCGAAGAAACCTTTCGCCTCGTCAGCATCCTTAGCGCCCATCCATGCAGCGTTCTTCGTTGCTAAATAGAAGCTCTCACGCGGATAGCGCTCCACCAATGCCTTGCGTATCGTAGCTTCCGAGGAGCCGTAACCGCGCGCCGTGTCGAAATAGGTACCACCCGCCTCCAGGAAGGCATCCACCATCTGTTTCACCTGCTCGACGTCGTCTGTTCCGTCCTCGAGCTTCGGCAACCTCATAAGCCCGAATCCCAGCTTGGAAATGTTCGGTTCCAATCCGCGCATGATGGTCTCCTCTCCCATTCGTCGACATATTCCATTATATCTTGGGATTTTCGACGAGCAGATTGAGCCGATTGCTGTTTAGATATCTGCAATTCATTATTCAACGTCGGTTCGAATCCATGGGAGATCCCCGATAAAGTACGCTT
>CAYOBD010000306.1:0-2708 GCA_964402005.1 uncultured Eggerthellaceae bacterium | reverse complement strand
CCGACGGACAGCCCGGCTTCGCGACGCCGTCCGGCCGTATCGAGCTCATCCCGTATGCCACGTTCGGCGCATGGGGCATCGATCCGTGGCCGCGCCATCATATGTCGATCCACGATGCGATGGCTCAGAACGACCCCGAGTTCGCCGCCAAGTACCCGCTGGTATGCATCAATGGCTCCCGCTCGTTCGAGTTCTTCCACTCCGAGAACCGCCAGCAGGCGACGATGCGCGAGTTCCATCCGTGGCCGGTCGTGAAGATTCCGACCAAGGTTGCCGAGGAAATGGATATTCACGACGGCGAGTGGGTGTGGATCGAGAGCTCCGAGGGTCGCTGCCGCCAGACGGCGAAGATCGACTCGACGCTGGATCCGCGCTACATCCATGCCGAGCATGGTTGGTGGTTCCCCGAGGCCGAGCCGTCGTGGCCGACTCTGTACAACTCGTTCGACGTGAACATCAATACGATCACCGCTGTGTACGAGACCGGCCCTGGTGGCATCGGCAGCCCGTTCAAGAGCGTGCGTGTGCGCATCTACAAGGTTACGCCTGAGAACATCGAGCCGTCCGGCGGCAAGGTGGTCCATGAGCTTAATGGCTGGCGTGACGACTACGTGGCTGGTGAGCCGTACAACTACGGCCATGAGTACTCGTGGCGTGAGATGGCCAAGAAGGCCGGCCTGGAGGTGAAATAAATGAAGGGTATCCTTATCAACTACGACTACTGCACCGGCTGCCACAGCTGCGAGGTCGCCTGCAAGAAGAAGCTCGAGCTGCCCAAGGGCGAGTTCGGCATCAAGCTGTGCCAGGTCGGCCCCTACGCCTACGAGGGCAAGACCGGCGCCGACAAGTGGGAGTTCACGTACCTGCCGGTCGTCACCAAGGCGTGCGACATGTGCGAGGACCGCGTGGCGAAGGGCAAGATCCCCATGTGCGTGCAGCACTGCCAGGCATGGGCGATGTACTACGGCGAGGTCGAGGATCTGGCCAAGAAGGTCGAGCCCGGCACCCGCTGCGCCCTGTTCACGAAGTAATGATTCAGTGATATGGCGGCCTACGTTTGGCTAAGCCGCCGAGAGGGGCGCCCTCGGGCGGGCGCCCCTCTCACGAGAACCGTACGAACTGGGGACTCGATGCGGTGCTCGTTTATCGATTCCAACAAAAAGGGGAGGAAAAATGGCTGAAACTAAGCAAGGTGGTTTCCACCGCGCATGGCTGGTCTTCATCGGCGTATGCATGATGATGGCTGGTGGCATGGGCTTGGTTTTGAACGTGGTAGGCAACTACTTCCCGGTCATGGCCATGGATTTCGGTTTGACCACGCCTGATGGCGGTCTCGACGTCGCACCGGTTACGCTTCTGATGACCGTGTATTCGTACACAGCGCTCGTGTGGCTGCCTTTCTGCGGCAGGCTGTTCGACAAGGTTGACGCACGCATATTGTTCGGTGCCGGCGGTGTTTTGATTGTCGTCGCCTGCTTGTTGTTCAACATCTGGACAGCTCCGTGGCAGATCTACATTTCTGGTGTTCTGTGGGGTCTCGCTTGCCCGCCGATTTTCTTGGTCGGTCCGTCGTTCCTGATCAATCAGTGGTTTGCGCCTTCGCAAGCTGGCAAGTTCCTGGGCATCGCCTCCGCCTTCACCGGCGTTGGCACGTTCGTGTGGTCGCCCACGTTCGCCGGCTTTATTGCCAATCTTGGCTGGAGGACCGCTTGGACGATCGAGGCTTGCATCGCTGGCGTCCTGATCATCATTCCGTCGGTCTTCTTCTTCCGCACCCGTCCTGAGGACGTGGGCCTGAAGCCGTGGGGCATCGAGAAGGAAGTTGAAAGCGCTAAGGCTAAGAAGTCTGGCGTCAACGGCAAATTCGCCATCGGCACCATCTCCTTCTGGATGATCCTCATCGCTGCTGGCCTGATCTCCCTGGGCGGCGGCTACAAGTCACTGATGCCGACGGCTGTTCAGTCCATCGGCGGTCCGGACATGGCAATGCTCGGAGCCATGATGGTATCTGGTGCTGCAATCGGTAACGTACTGGGCAAAATCCTGCTCGGCTTCTTGGCTGACAAGTTGGGTGTTCGCAACGGCATGATTATCTTGGCTGTTCTCAATGCCATCGGTTTTGCCGTGATGTTCATCTTCTTGCCGCAGTGCACGAGCCCCGAGGCTGCCCCGACCGCTCTTATGCTGGTTGCCGGCTTCGGTATCGGCGTTGCCGACGCGCAGATGTCCGTCGGCTTGCCGCTGCTCACCCGTGAGTGCTTCGGCGACCGTTGCTACGGCCAGATCTACTCCTTCATGAACATGCCGATCGCCATCCTCGGCGGCATCGGTGCTACGTTCGTGGCTGTTGTCGCAAACGTGACCGGCAGCTTCGGCAATGCGTACGTGTGCGGCATTGCTTTCGCAGTGGTCATCTCCCTCTGCGTTATCATCGCCGTCGGTACTGCCAAGAAGTTCAAGGATAAGTGGACGCTGGAGGGCGAGCCTGAGGCTGTCCGCGGCGAATAAGATTTATCGGATAGGGCAGCTGTTCCAAACGGCTGCCCTGGCTGGTTCTTTACGATATGCCGGATGGATATGAGCTGGATATTAGATATCTGGCTCACCTGAAGTGCACTGGCGGTGACCTTGCGGGTCGGGTACCTGGTGCTCGACCCGCGATGAGAAGCCGCACAAGGCGTTACCCTCCTGGGAAAAGGTGGCCCGCC
>CAYOBD010000305.1:0-2722 GCA_964402005.1 uncultured Eggerthellaceae bacterium | reverse complement strand
GTTGCAGGTTCGAGTCCTGCTGGGCCCACCACAGGTTAGTCTGGCTCCCGACAACGGGAGCCTTTCTTGTTCATGCGTCATGCGAGGATTCAAGCCGATTTTCATCACGGCTGCTTCGTCGCATGCCATTCTTCGAGCACCAAGCCGCGTTCGTGCATCTCAAGCGCGATCTCGCGTCCGACATAGCGCAAATGCCATGGTTCGGCAGGGATGCCCGTCACATCTTCGCGGCCTTCCGGATAGCGCACGATGAAGCCGTATTCCCAGCAATGCTCGGCAACCCAGTCGCGATGCGCGGCATTCTCTTCGCAGAGGAAAGGGCCATGCCAGTTGCCAACGTCCATAGCCAAGCCCGTTTGATGTTCGCTCTCGCCGGGACGGGCCAGGTAACCTTCTTTGCCGTTGCGCTCGTAGAGCGCAGCCTGGCGTTCGGCGTTGCGGTAGGCGCTGCGCACCTCGAAATCGTCGAACCCGTCTTCGTGGGCTGCTGCGAACATCCTGTTCGCAGCTTCGAAAGCCGCTCTCGTCAGATACTCTTTCCGCCTGGGCAGAAGGAAACTGCGAGGCTGTTGCTCTTCGAGGTCTACGAGGTCGTCGGGTTCCCAATCGAGGGGCAGCGGATGGTCGGCGTTTACGAGCATGGTTGGATCGGTCATGTTCTTCCTTTCGAAATGGCCCGCCCACGTCTCATCGCGTGCGGACGATCTTCGCCATGAAGAAGCCCTCGTAGATCGGGGTGGGGCAGACGGCGAGCGCGCCATCCAAGGCAGTGGGAAGCTGCGGGATGTCCTCGGCGCCCGCAAGCGCTATGGGACGCACGTCGTAGCCGCCGTGCCGTCGGGCGCGTTCCAAAGCGTTGTTCACGGCCTCTTCGTTTTCGCATGCGAGCACCGAGCATGTCGAGTACACGAGCGTGCCACCGGGTTTGAGCAGGCGCAGCGCCTTATCCAGCAGCGCGCTTTGGGCTTTGCGGGATTTCTGCACCAAGGTGGAGGTGAAGCGCGTTTGCATGCGTGCATCGCGGATGCTTATCGTGCCCGATCCCGAACAGGGGGCGTCGACCAGGATGCGGTCAAACGCGAAGAAGTCATCCAGCCGACGGGCATCGGCACGCATGACCGTCACGTTGGCTGCACCCAGTTTGCGTAGGTTATGTTCCAGACGTTCAGCGCGCGGGGCGTGCATCTCGCAGGCGGTGATGTGCGCCTTTCCCTGCGTGAGGGCAGCGATTTGCGTCGTTTTGCCGCCAGGTGCCGCGCAGGCGTCAAGCACATCCTCGCCAGGCTGCGCCGCCAGAGCGAGCGGTGGCAGCATGGATGACAGGCTTTGCACATAGATGCTGCCTTCTTCGTATATTGCAAGTTCGCGCACATCGCGAAGGCGGTCCCCATCTGTGACGAACGCATCGCCGTACCAGGGCACACCCTGCCAGCCAATGCCGGCTTCGTCGAGTGCGCGTGCGATGGCATCGCGGTCGGAGCGTAGCGCATTGGCGCGTAGCGTCGTCACTCGTTCGTCCGCGCATCCGTCCAAGATGCGCTGTACATCCATTTCGGCGTATTGCTGATTGAGCAGGTCGACGAAGAATTGCGGTATGCCCTCGGGGATATCCATGCGCCCATTATACGATGCTGCTGCAGGCTTGGACCCATTGGGCGGCGCCTGCGGTGTAGAATAGTGATGGCCTGGAAAAACGGGCAACGATCAAGATGGGGGTTCCGATGGCAGAAGTGCGGCAATACGATGTGGCGATAATCGGTGCAGGCGTTATGGGCGCGGCGACGGCGCGCGAGCTTATGCGCTGGAGCGGGCGCGTGTGCATGATCGACAAGGCATCGGATGTGGCGAGTGCCACTTCGCGTGCGAACTCAGGTATCGTGCATGCAGGTTTCGATGCGAAGCATGGGTCGTTGAAAGCGAAATACAACGTGCTGGGTTCGCGTCTGTACCCGCAACTGGCCGAGGAGCTGGGATTCGAATTCCGCAACAACGGCAGCCTCGTGCTCGCTTTCACCGATGAGGAGATGGAAAGCATCGCCAACCTGCTCGAGAACGGCCGTGCAAACGGCGTCGAGCAACTGCGCATCGTCGATGCGGAAGAGCTGCGCACAATCGAGCCCAATGTGTCGAGTGAGGCACGCGGCGCCTTGTACGCGCCGACAGGCGGTATCTGCAATCCATATGGCGTGACCGAAGCGCTCGCCGAGAACGCGCTGGCAAACGGCGCTGAATTGCTGCTGGACACCGAGGTCGTTACCATCGAGGCGTGCGGACAGGACGGATTCATCCTTGCGGTACGCGACACGCTGACGGGCGCCGAGTCGCAGATTTCAGCGCGTGCGGTAGTGAATGCTGCAGGCATCTACGCCGATCGGGTCGGTGCGCTCGTCGGCTGCGTGCTGCCCGAAATAACGGCGCGGCGCGGCGAGTACCTGATCTTGGATAAGCGAGCGGGCGGTGTTTTCGGATGCACGATGTTCCGTGCCCCGTCGAAGGTTGGCAAGGGCGTGCTCGTGTCGCCAACGGTCGACGACAACGTGATCGTAGGTCCCAATGCCCATCCGGTGAGCCGCGATGGCGGCGGGCGTGCGGTCGATACCACGGCGGAAGGCATCGCCGAGGTCGTGACCAAGGCGCATGACATCTGGCCCGAGCTTGATCCGAGCAAGCCAGATTAGTTAAAGCATCAAAGATCATAATATTCACGACCAGTAGATATAAC
>CAYOBD010000304.1:1908-2743 GCA_964402005.1 uncultured Eggerthellaceae bacterium | reverse complement strand
CAAGATACTTGCCTATCTCCTTTATCTGATCCGGTGTCACATTGGAGATGACCTCTGTCCACCTTCACCTCGGTGCTCGGCACAGCATACGACAGCACCAGAATCGACAAGCCGTACATCCTGTTCTTCGAGGACGTGGGCGAAGACGTTCAGCACGTTCACCGGTACTTGGCCGTGTTGAAGCATTTGGGCGTGTTCGACCGGGCTTCGGGAATCGTGTTCGGCGAGTGGACCGATGTGCCGGTCGACATGGACGATTACGACGGAAGCTCGCGCGGTGGCACGTTCGCGTCGATGGCCGATATGATTTCCCGTCGGTATTTGCCAGACCTCAACGTTCCTGTGGCATTCGGGTTCCCGGCGGGCCACGGTGATGCGAATTACCCGCTGCTCATGGGCGCCGAAGCCCATCTGAACGTGGCCAATGGCAGTTTCACCCTAGGCTGGCTCTGATTTATTCCCCCGAAGAGCGCCGCCGCGTGCGCAGTTCTTTCAGTTCGGCGAGCCGATCGGCGAACAGCCCCTCGCGGCCTTCTCGCGTTGGCGCGTAATACTCGGCTCCGACGAGCGAGTCGGGTAGGCACTGCATGTCGGCGGCCACTTTGTCCTGCTCGTAGTGCGCCAACCGGTAGCCTTTGCCATAGCCGAGGTCTTTCATCAGGCGCGTGGGGGCGTTGCGGATGACGAGCGGCACGGGTTCTGCCATGGTGGTCAGCGCGTCTTTCTTGGCATGCTCGTAGGCGATGTAGCTGCTGTTCGATTTCGGCGCAAGCGACAGGTATATGACCGCCTCGGCCAGATGCACCCAGCAATCGGGCATGCCCATGAAGTGGCA
>CAYOBD010000304.1:0-1898 GCA_964402005.1 uncultured Eggerthellaceae bacterium | reverse complement strand
GTGTGCTGTGATTCATGGGGTCGCAAAGAGTCAGACATGACTGAGCAACTAAACTGAACTGAACATGCACCGAGCATTCGGGCATGCCGATGAAGTGGCAGGCGTGAAAGGCGTTCACGGCCACGTTGAGCGCATTGGTGTCGGCCAGCCCGATGTCCTCGGAGGCGAAACGGGTGATGCGGCGCGCCACGTATAGCGGGTCTTCGCCTGCTTCGAGCATGCGCGCAAGCCAGTACACCGCCGCATCGGGGTCCGAATTGCGCATCGACTTGTGCAGCGCGCTGATGATGTTGTAGTGCTCGTCGCCGTTCTTGTCGTACAGCAGGCTGCGTTGCGATGTGCACTGCTCCACGGTTTCGGGCGTCACCGTTACCACGCCATCAGCTTCGTTGCCGTTGAGCACCACCATCTCGAGCGTAGAAAGGGCCGTGCGCGCATCGCCGTTGCTGAACACGGCGATGGCGCAAAGCAGGTCATCGGCAATCTTGATGTCCTGGCCGCCGAACCCGCGCGGGTCGGAAAGCGCGCGGCGGAGCAAGCCCACCACCTCGTCTTCGGAAAGGGCCTTCAACACGAACACCTTGCATCGCGAGAGCAAAGCCCCGTTCACCTCGAAAGACGGGTTTTCAGTCGTGGCGCCGATGAGGGTGATGGCGCCTTTTTCGACAAAGGGCAGGAACGCGTCTTGTTGCGCCTTGTTGAACCGATGGATTTCGTCGACGAACACGATGGTGCGCTTTCCCGTGCGCGCTTCGAAATCGGCCCGTTTCATGATTTCGCGGATCTCCTTGATGCCGCTCGTCACGGCCGAGAAGTCGACGAACGTGGCGCGGGTTTGCCGCGCGATGACGCGGGCGAGCGTGGTTTTGCCCACGCCCGGCGGGCCCCAGAAGATCATCGATTGCACTTGGTCCGCCTCGATGATGCGCCGGAGCACCTTGCCCTGCCCGATAAGGTGCTGCTGGCCTGCAACCTCGTCGAGCGTTTCAGGGCGCATGCGCGCAGCGAGCGGCGCCGAGGCGTCTACGGCTTCCTCGATGGGGTCATTTTCCTCTTCGAACGACAACTGCATGAGTTCACCTCTGCCTGACCTTGCGTTACTTGTTTCTTTTCAGAGCCACCAGTGTACGTCGGTCGGTTTCTCCGCTCAAGCTTCCCATCCAGGCTTCGCACGCCGCAGTTGAAGGCTGGGCGTTTTCACGACCGCCTTTACGAGCGCTCGAGCGGCTGGCCGTAGTGTTCGAGGACATACCTCGCGTACGGCAACGGCTTGTGCAGCCTTTCTTCAGGGTTGTCGCTGTCGTCGAAGGGCCCGCATGCGTCGATTGCCTTGTAGCACCAATCAATGGCGGCCTCTTTGTCTTTATCCTGTCCAATTCCGTTGGCGTTCATGAGCACAAGCCCGCACATGCACATCGCCGCGCTGCGATCGCCCTCGTCGAGGGCGTTCTGGAAGATCTCGCGCGCCTTCGCGGGATCAGCCTCGACGCCAAGGCCGCCCATGTACACCGCGCCGAGCGAATAGGAAAAGCCGCCTGCCGCCTCTTTCCCGTACCACTCAACCATCTTGCCGGGATCGCTTTCTGCAATGCCGGTGTCAGGGCGGTACGTATCGCCCACACGCCGGCAAGCCAGGTAATAGCCCTCGTCTGCCGCCTTCTGGTACCACTCGAGCGCCTTGGCCTGGTCAGCTTCGGCGCCGATGGCATAACGATTCAGGTCGCCCAAGCCCACGCGAGCGGCGTTGCGGGTCGCGAAATCCTCGCTTTCGAGCGCGGCGGTGTAGTTGGCTTGCGCTTTCGCAGCGTCAACTGCGACACCGTTGTCGATGCCGCAGATGCCGCTGTAGAGGTTGCCCAACCCCACATTGCCCATCAGGCATCCCCCGTCGGCCGCCT
>CAYOBD010000303.1:0-2745 GCA_964402005.1 uncultured Eggerthellaceae bacterium | reverse complement strand
TTCCTGACTCGTTGCACCGTCCTACAGGTCTTCTTCCTCCAACAAGCGCTGGATGCGTGCACGCAGCTGCCTCACGCGGCGATGATCCTTGCCGCCCGCGCTTACGCCTACCACCATATTCTCGTGCATCACCACTCCCGGAAAATGGAAATCGCACTTGAAGCGGTCGCTGCACACGTTCACCAAGATCTTGCGCCGCTTGCATTCTGCGCAGATCTCGTCATTCAACTCACGGTCGTTCGTGCAGGCGAACACAAGATCCGCCCCTTCGAGCAGAGCAGGCTCATATGCACGCTCCACGAGCGTGATGCTGCCGTCACTGCCATAGTGCTCGAGCTCGGGCGTGAATTCGGGAGCGTACACCGTGATGTCACCCACGAACGGGATGAGCGTGCGCACGCGTCGCAATGCAATCGTACCGCCGCCGATGAACACGGCATGCTTGTCGCTGATATCGAAGAACATCGGAAACATTGCACCTGGCGGCGGCTTGATTCCCACCTGAGCTTGGCGCCGTTCCACCCAATCCCAGAATTCGGTCATGCCTGTCTCCAGCATACGTTGCGCAGCAGCGATGGCCTGCTTGTTCTCCGTTCCGATATCGGTGACAAAATCGTCTATGCCGTACAGCGTACAGCCAGGCAGCTCGGCGATAGCCGGATCGATATCGCGCGGGATGGCGAGATCGATCAGCTTCATAGCGCTCCCATCACTGCATGCATCTGCGAAAGCATCGCGCTCGAGCGTGTAATGCGGGCTGGTCGTGGCGCTCATCACCACCTGGCAGCGCGGCAGGTACGAATAGCGATCAGCGTACGGCACGCCCGTGCAACCACGTGGAAGACGTACGGCTCCGTGCGTGTATTGACGCACCGTCACGAGAACCTCGGCGCCGCTTTCAACCAACGCCGAAGCTGCAAGCCGTCCATATTCCCCGTTGCCGATAACCATGCATGTGGCGCCTGCAAGATTCAAACCTTCCTGCGCCAACAGCGCCAGCGCCTGATCAACGGCTGTAGCATAGGCACGCGTGAAGCGCACGCTGCTCTTTACCTGCTTGGCGGCGGTGATGGCCTGGCGGAACAGAACCTCCAGGATGCTGTCGGCCACACCGATTTCGCGCGAATAAGCGATAGCCTGCTTCACCTGGGTCACAATCTGGTCTTCAGCCACGATGGCCGAGCGCAGTCCGCATGCCACGTTGAACAAATGCGAAACGGCAACGGCATCCACCCGGCTTACCAGATAGCGAGCATAATCGCCCGCATCAACCATGAACATATCGCAGAAAACTTGCGTAAACGGGTCATCGGGCAATGGCACGCCTTGCTCGTCCAGCGAACGTTCCGGCATCGGTCCATCGTCGAAGCTCGCCCACAGCTCGGTACGGTTGCAGGTGGCCAACAGCACCACGCCGCTTGCGCCCAGCTTAACCCGAGCCAGCGAAAGCACCGACTCGCGCACCTCGGTTGGCAGCGAAAACGCAGAGCGCACCTCGGCCGAAGCCAACCCATGGTCCGTTCCGATCATGCACACAAGGCCTGCGTTCGCTTGTGCTTCGTCCATTGCGCTCCCTTTCTATTGAGCCAAGTACCAGATGCAACGGTGGGGCTGGCCCCGTTTCCCCAGATGCAACATCAGGGCCGGATCACATTGCCTCATCGTTGTCGCACCCTACCGCTTCTTTCTCCGCACACGCTTGATCACGTAGTTCAGCACTCCGCCGATAATGAGTATCGCAAGCGCCAGCTCGAGTACCATGATGGCCGCCTCCTGCGGAATCTGCTGGCGGCTGCCGATCGTGTCGGAGTAGAACGTGAGCTTGTACTCTATCTCGACGGGATCGCCCATCGCGGTCGTATCCGCGATCACGGCGATTTCGTCATCCATCACGGTGATGGGGATGGTGAATGTGGAATTGCCTCCGTCCACGGTCTCGTTCAGATAGGTCGTGTCATCGACGATCATGTAGTCGTAGTACATGCTCGACCACAGCAGTCGGGCATATGCCCTACCGTCACGCACCACAAGCCACGTCGGCGAACTCACCGAGGCACGGCCTGATCCGCCGGTCATGTTGACCTCGATGGAGTACGTGCCATCTGCCAGGTCGATCTCGACCGCTTCGGGTCCGTTCTGCGCCGCATTAGCTGCTGCGGGGTCCTGCACCGCCTGACGCTCTGCCTGAGCAGCGGCATCGGCCTCGGTTTGGGCGGCCGCCTCCTCGGTACCGGGCAGCGGATGGTCATACTCGTCCAACGCCTTCTGGATGAAATCGTAGTCGGGCAGCTCGTAGGCAAGGGCGCCTTCCGGCAGCGACGAGGCATCGATCAGAATCTGGCGATCGTACCACTTGCGCTTCTTCTTGCTGAAAGCCGCGCATGGGAAGGGTTCGTTCAGCGCCGGAACATCCATCGTAAACGCATCTCTTGAGGGCTCGATTTCTATGTAGTCTGACGCCGGCGCCGCAGCCGCATTCTCGGCCGTTCCGGGATAAACGAGCGAATAGCTGCCCGATGTCATGGTAAAAACCGCGCTCATCTTCCCGTTTGCAACTGTAAGCTGCACATCTTCGAACCGGAAGAAGCTCGAGGACGTTTGCGCCTTAACGGTATACGTCCCATCGGCAACATCCGCTGCGCTTATCGGCGTCATACCGTAGACGCCCACCTGCTTGGTCGATCCATATTCCTTTTCCGACGCATAGTTGGAATGCTCCTCATCGGCAAGCGCAACACCGGGCGC
>CAYOBD010000302.1:0-2765 GCA_964402005.1 uncultured Eggerthellaceae bacterium | reverse complement strand
GCGAACGTCTTCGATGAGGACGTAGAGCGATCACTCGCAGCCGGCATGAACGCGCATCTGTCCAAACCGGTCGAGCCAGATCGCCTGTACGAAGCCATGGCTAAATTCATAGCTGCCCGTGAGGAGGCCGGTCGCTAGGAAATCTGCTGGTCGGGAATGCGTCGGAGGGGCAGTCTGCTCTGGCTCATCCACGAATGGCAGAGTGGTACCATGTACGCCGGCAAAAACGGGGAGGGAAATATCGCTTGATCCTGCAGCTGGAGCATATAACGAAATCGTTCGGCGGACGTACGCTGTTCGCCGATGTTTCGCTGCGCTTGGAGCAATACGATCGTCTGGCTCTTGTGGGCCCTAACGGCGCAGGCAAGACCACCATGCTGCGCATCATATCCGGTCAAGACGATGCCGATTCGGGGCGCGTTGTGCTGGCCAAGGACGCACGCATCGGATACCTGGAACAAGAGGCCATCGAGATGGGGGATGCTCCCGTATTCGAGGAAGTGCTTTCTGCGCAGACCGAGATCCTCGAGGCCGAGAAGCGCTTGCGCAGGCTCGAGGCCGAGCTAGGTGCCGATCCAAGCAAGCAGCAATTGGCGGCTGCGGGTCGTGCGCGTGATGCCTACGAGCATCTGGGCGGCTATACGATCGAGGCCACAGTACGTTCGGTGCTGTTCGGTCTGGGTTTCACCGAAGCCGACATGCAACGTTCGACAGCGGAGTTCTCAGGCGGCTGGCAGATGCGCCTGGCGCTCGCGAAGCTGCTCGTGCGCAACCCTGAGGTGCTGCTGCTCGACGAGCCGACCAACCATCTAGACCTGGAAAGCGTACGCTGGCTCGAGAGCTTCCTGCGCGGCTACGAAGGAACGATTATCGTCGTCAGCCATGACCGCGCATTCATGGACAACATGGTCGATCGCGTGGCTGAGATAGACAATGGCCAGGTTGTGCTCTATAAGGGCAACTATTCAGCATACTTGCGCGCTCGCGAGGAACGCATCGAGCGATTGCGCGCCGAGCATAAGCAGCAACTCGAGGAGATCGCGCGCCTTGAGGCATTCGTCGAGAAGTTCCGCTATAAGGCTACCAAGGCGCGACAGGCGCAGGACCGCGAGAAAAAGCTGTTGCGCATGCGGCAGAATCTGGTCGTCATCCCCGAGGAGCGCAAGACCGTGCATTTCAACTTCAAACAGCCTGATCGTACAGGTGACGAAGTGGTGCGTGCCGACGGGCTGTGCAAGGCATACGGAGACAACGTCGTATACGATGGGCTGGATTTCCGCCTGTACCGCGGCGACAAGGTGGCTCTTGTGGGACCCAACGGATCAGGGAAATCCACGCTGCTCAAGATGATCGCCGGCGTGCTGCCGCCCGATGCGGGAACGATTGCGTACGGTACAGGCGTGACCAAGACGTACTACGCGCAGCACCAGCTGGAGGAGCTCCATCCCGGCAACACCGTCTTCGAGGAGCTCGACCACGTAGCGCCCGGTTGGACCATCGCGCAGGTGCGTACGCTGCTCGGCGCTTTTCTGTTCGCGGGAGATGACGTGGACAAGAAGGTGAGCGTGCTTTCGGGTGGCGAGAAGAGCCGTTTGGCCCTGGCGAAAATGCTGGTTGCGCCACGCCCGCTGCTGTGCCTTGACGAGCCTACAAACCATCTGGACATCTCGAGTGCCGATGTGCTTGAGCAAGCGCTGCAGGCGTTCCAGGGCACAATCCTGCTCATCACGCATGATCGCCACCTTATCCGCAGCGTGGCTAATCGGATTGTCCAGGTGGTGGACGGGCAGGTGACCGACTTTCCAGGTGATTACGACTATTACCTGGACAAGACCGGGCAGACCGAAGAGGACCGCAGCGCCGTCGATGCATCCATCGCAACCGGCGGCGGAAAATCGGGCTCGCTTGGGAAGAACTCTTCGGCGAAGTCCAGCGTGGGAACGGTGTCGGTCGGTGACGGCATCACCGTGCGAAAGCATCCTCGCGGGCAAAAGCCCCCATCGGCCGCGACCGCCCCGCTTACAGCTCCCAAGCAGAGCGCTCCGAAGTCCAAAGAGCAGAAGCGCCGCGAGGCCGAGGCCCGCAATCGGGCTTACGCGGCCCTCAAAAACCATCGCAAGCGCATCGCGGAGCTGGATGCTCAGATGGAGCGCGATAATGCGCGGCTTGCCGAGGTGCTCGAACTGCTTGCCGACCCCGACTTCTACGTGCGCGAGGAATCGACATCCGACGTTGTCGCCGAGCACGCACGCCTGAAAGCCCGTATAGAACGCGCTGAAGAGGAATGGCTGCTCCTGAACGAGGAAATGGAAGCGGAGATGGCCCGCCAGGCTGAGCAGCAAGGATAGTGAATCATTGGGGAGACTCCCCAATGATTCACTGCGGATTATGACAGCAAGTGAATCAATGGGGAGTCTCCCCAATGATTCACTGAGGATGAGCCGCAGAATAATTCTTTTGGCTCAGCGATCCCCCGGATTGCTTGCGTTATCCGAAATACACGGACCTTTGCTCGTTCAAATCGAAGATGCTGTCCGTGCGTGCATTCTTTAGCGGTAAAATACAGCTAACGTTTCCCGGACGGAAAGGACATCCCATTATGAACATCGTGTTGTTGGGCGGGCCGGGTGCCGGCAAGGGCACGCAGGCTGCGAAGCTGGTCGAAGAATTCAAGACGCCGCACATCTCCACGGGCGATATGCTGCGCGCCGCCGTTAAGGCCGGTACGGAGCTTGGCAAGGAAGCAAAGAAGTACATGGATGCCG
>CAYOBD010000301.1:0-2775 GCA_964402005.1 uncultured Eggerthellaceae bacterium | reverse complement strand
TGTCGGCATAAGCGCCGCCCTCGAGCATCGAGTTCAGCTCGCCAGAGCTCTTGTATTGGGTATCAGCGAACGTGACGTTCGGGAACTGCGACGTGTACAGCTCCTGAACCTCAGCAAGGGCTTTACTCAGCGAGTTCGCCGCAAAGATCTGGAGCTGTACTTCGGCGGCGGGTTCAACCGCAGCTGAAGTCTCGACAGGTGCGCTCGCCTCTACCGCTGCGCTCGATTGCACAGGTGCGCTGCCTTGATCCTGGCTTTGGCCGCCGCCACTGTTGCCGCAGCCGAACAGGCCGAAAGCAGCGACCAGCGCAAATGCGGCAACGCCGGCCAATATCCTTTGAGTATGCTTCCTCATTTCGTTTCCTTTCTTTACGCCTTCCCAGAGAACTTCTGCCAAAGCGAAGTTGCATGTCGAATATTATTCTCGCTTGTATCTATTGTCAATTGTAACGATTTTCATTTTTGTCTATTTCTTATCGTGTCTAATAATGTCAAGCGGCGATGCAACGTGACAAACACCGATCGAGCTATATGAATGGCTCTCTCGGAGTGTGTCTCCATAGCCATAAATGCGGTAGGAGCCGCTGAGGGGGATGCGGCTCCTACCAAACGAGTGAGGAAGAGAGAGTAAGCGTCGCTCGCAATTGCGGCTCTTAGTCTTTCTGGTGCCTACTATACGCACAATTTATTCTGTGTCAAGAATAATTTTGATAAAGAATGATATTTCGGTGAATGAAGCATTGGAGGTCTTCGATATCGCGTGGCGTAGAGATGCACGGAACAGTCCCTGTTGCAGGGATATCCCATATGTAACGGGGCCTCTGCAGGGGCGCTCCACGGCACTCAACAAGGTATTGAACTTCAGCATTCCTGCATCATCCGCTGCATCTTCTGTTTGCGGTCAAACGGTCCATGCCATGGACTACAATGCGAAGCATGGACGACAGGCAGTGGAAGATCATCCAGCAGATGCTGGCAGCCGAAACGAGCGGCTCCGAGCTTAAACCCATGGCATCGCAGCGCACGTTGTTCGGGATCCCCAGCTCGGTAGACATCGCATTGCAAAAGATCGTGGAGGAGGACGAGATGAAGCATCAAGACATCGAAACGCTGCGCACATGGATTGCAGAATGCGCTCCTGGCCGCCTGGTATTCTTCGGTGGAGCCGGCGTGTCCACCGAAAGCGGAATCCCGGATTTCAGAAGCCCTGATGGCCTTTATGCACAGAAATACGGCGACGTCCGACCCGAGGAAATGATCTCACGCTCGTACTTCAATCGGCATCCCGAAAAGTTCTTCGCGTTCTATTTCGACCGCATGGTCGCCCGCGAAGCACAACCCAACCGCGCCCATCGCAAGCTGGCCGAGCTTGAAAAGGACGGCATCCTTTCGGCTGTGATCACGCAGAACATCGATGGATTGCATCAGGCTGCTGGCAGTGAAAACGTCTACGAACTGCACGGCAGCATATTGCGCAACTACTGCATGCACTGCGGAGCGCCCTACAACCTGGATGGCATCACCGAGCTGCATGAGCAAGCGGATGACGGCGTACCCCGTTGCCCCGAGTGCGGCGGCATCGTCAAACCGGATGTGGTGCTTTACGAGGAGAGCCTCGACGGACGCGTACTCGACGCATCGATTCGCGCCATCGCCTCCGCAGATGTAATGGTCATCGCTGGCACATCGCTTGCCGTATACCCTGCCGCGGGCCTGATCGACTACTTCCAGGGCAACCACTTAGCAATCATCAACCTTTCCCCCACCCCGCGCGACCGAACAGCAGACCTGTGCATTGCCGCCAAGGTCGGCGAGGTGTTCGACTTCTAGGTTGAGGCGCCCACCGACTCATCCTTAAGACACGAAACCGATGTGAAACGCAGAAAGCCAGGCGCGTGCTATAGTTTTCCCATTGCATTTTTCAACTGACAAAGGAGCATCGCATGGACTTCACCTCCAACAAGCGCCCCGATGACATGGAGCGCATCACCACCCCCGAACTAGCCGACGCTTTCATCGAGGAAGCTGTGGCCGCCATGCAGCAGCAGGTCGGAGACGGCAAGGTGCTGCTCGCATTGTCTGGCGGCGTCGACTCATCTGTGGTCGCCGCATTGCTCATCAAAGCCATCGGCAAACAGCTCGTATGCGTGCACGTAAACCACGGTTTGATGCGAAAGGGTGAATCCGAGCAGGTCATCGATGTGTTCCGCAATCAAATGGGCGCAGAACTCATCTTCGTGGATGCCGTCGATCGCTTCCTGGACCTGCTAGCAGGCGTCGCCGATCCTGAAGAGAAGCGTCACATCATCGGCGAGGAGTTCATCAAGGTATTCGCCGAGGAGGCCGTCAAGCTCGACGGAATCAAATTCCTGGGACAGGGCACCATCTATCCTGACATCCTTGAGTCCGAAGCGGGCGTAAAGGCACATCACAACGTGGGAGGCCTGCCTGAGGAACTCGACTTCGAATTGGTCGAACCCGTGAAGCTCCTGTTCAAAGACGAAGTGCGCGTCGTCGGCAAACAGCTTGGCCTGCCCGATAACATGGTCTACCGCCAGCCCTTCCCCGGTCCTGGTTTGGGCGTGCGCTGCACCGGCGCCATCACGCGCGATCGTCCGGAAGCGCTGCGGGAAGCAGACGCCATCGTACGCGAAGAGATCGATGCGGCCGGTTTGGATATCTGGCAGTACTTCTGCGTTGTGCCCGATTACCGCGCGACCGGCGTGCGCGACGGCAAGCGCGCCTTCGAGTGGCCCTGCATCATCCGCTGCATCA
>CAYOBD010000300.1:0-2777 GCA_964402005.1 uncultured Eggerthellaceae bacterium | reverse complement strand
CGCACGGGTTCTTGCTATCGTTCAGATGAACCGCGCGCAGCCGATCGAGCCCGATGACGCGGTCGAAATCCTCCAGTACGCCATCCAGGTCGCCGACGATGTCATACCCTCCATCCCACACATGGCACGTATCGAAGCACACGCCGATCCGTTCGGCCAGCTCCACCCGTTCGATGATGGCCGCAAGCTCCTCGAACGTGCGCCCCACCTCGGTGCCCTTCCCTGCCATAGTCTCCAAAAGCACCGTGGTCGTCTGCTCGGGCGCAAGCACAGAGTTGAGAACGTCGGCGATCTTTGCAATGCCAGCTTCCGCGCCCTGCCCCACGTGCGACCCGGGATGGAAGTTGTACAGCTGCCCCGGCGTCGCCTCCATGCGCACCAAGTCATCGGCGAACGTCATGCGCGCGAACTCCTGCACGCAATCTTCCTTGGCCGCAGGGTTCAGCGTATAGGGCGCATGCGCCACCAGCGTCGCAAACGAGTTTTCGGCGGCGAATGCGCAAAACGCCGCTGCATCCTCGGGATCGATGTCCTTCGCACGCCCGCCGCGCGGATTGCGCGTGAAGAACGCGAACGTGTCGCCGCCGATCGATGCAGCGGTCTCGCCCATGTTCAGGTAACCCTTCGAGGATGACAGGTGGCATCCGATATGCAGACGTTTCTCCATGGGGCGTATTATGCCACGGATGCGGCACGAAGCCGAAGCATGGCAGGGTGATGGTCCTTTGCCGCAGGGCGCATCGCGCATTTCGCCGCTCTCTTCCCGCGCCCCACATCGCAGCCATATCCGAACTCCACCATACCTTTCGCTCTAATTCGGTCATATTCGACCTAAGAAATCGGAAAATAGCGTTTATACTGAAAACATCATCGACAGCAGAAAGGACGGTGCTTACTCATGGATAATCCCGGACAATCCTTCGACGGAAATGCCTCAACACCTTTTGTGCCACGGTTCTGCACAAGCTGCGGTGCAGCGCTCATACCCGGCGCCCCCTTCTGCCCCAGCTGCGGCAACAAGGTGAACCTCGAGCCTATGACGGTGCAGCAGCCCGCCGCTGAACAATTCACGGCCGCATCCGCCGCGCCCGCAGCCGAGCAACCTGTTGCCGAGCAGCCGAGAATCGAAGCGCCCGCTGCGGATGCTCCCGCGATCGAGCAACCGACTATCGAGACGCCGGCCGTCGAAGCGCCGACCGCCGAAACGCTCGCAATCGAGACGCCGGCAGTAGAAACTCCCGCGATCGAAACGCCGACGATCGAGCCGCCTGCCGTCGAAACGCCGGCGATCGAGCAGCCCGTCATAGAGCCGCAGGCAGCCGAGCCCGCAGCAGCAGCGCCGGCAGCGGACGAAACCCCCGCAGACCAACCCCTCAGCCAAGAAGAGCTGCTCGCTGGAATCGCCGCGGCGATGGCCGCCAACGCTGCGTCCTCAGACGAAGCCGCAGCGGCAGACGCGGCACCAGCCGCGCCAGCAGCAGACGCAACACCTGCTCCCGAGCCCGCACCGGTCCCCGAGCAGGCGGCCGTAAGCGCTCCCGAGCCGGCATTCACGCCCGCTTACGCACCCGCTCCCGAGCGCGCACAGGCTTCTACCGAGGCCGGCGGCATCGACCCGGCGGCGGTGGCAGCCTTCATGGGAACGGGCAGCGCCGACCAACCCGCAGCGGCACCTTCCCCCTATGCAGCCGCCGCAGCGGCATCCGAGCCGACTTCGACGACTTTCCCCAGCCCCGATGCTCCAGATGGCCACACGCCAGCAGAGCCCGCCGCGGAAAAGCCGAAGAAGAAGATCAAGCCATGGATGTTCATCGTCGGCGGCGTGGTGCTGGTCGGCATCATCGTGGCCGTCGTATTCGCAGTCATGTCCGCAAACCGCGCCCAGGACTACGAGAACGCCAACGAGCTTTACGATCAAGGGAAGTACGCTGAAGCCGCAGAGATCTACGGACGGCTCGGCGACTACGAGGACTCCCAGGACAAACTTGGCAGGGCCAATAGATGGGTCGAGGCTGAAGCCGCGGAAAGCGCTGCAGGCGAGGACCCGGCCGCATGGATGAAGGCTGCCGAGGCATATGAGAAGCTCGGAACCGAAGCCTCTGATAAGGTCACGGATTGCGAGAACACAGCCAACTACTACACCGGCGTCCAGCTGATGGCGAAAGGCGACTGGGCAGGCGCCGATGCGGCATTCGACGCCATCACGGTATACGGCTTCAAGGACGCCGATGGCCTGGCCTACGAATGCGATGTTCACGCGAAGTACGAACAGGCCGACAAGCTGTACAAGGACGGCAAGTACTATGAGGCGTACAGCCTGTTTAACGTAATCGGCGAAAACACCTTTGAGGGCACCTCCGATGCCCCCGATCGGGCAAAGGCATGCATCCAGCCCGCTCCGGAGGCTGGCACCGTGGCCCGCGGCGATGCGTTCACCGGCGAAGATGTCGAGCTGACGATCAAGAACTCGGTCGACGAGAACGTTTATTACAAGCTCTACATCGACGGCAACTTCGTCGTCTCCTGCTTCGTACCGGCCAGCGGTGAAGCGACGATCACGCTGCCTTCCGGCACCTACAGCATGAACAAGGCCTACGGCTCCGACTGGTTCGGACCCGATGACATGTTCGGCGACGCGGGCGAGTATTACCAGTGCAACTTCGATGGCAGCACCACGGTCGACCTTGAACCCAACGGCGTCTATGAGATCTCGGCTGGCGGCAGCGGCGCCGGTATCGGCAGCACCTCGACGGATCGCGGTTCGTTCTAACGCGAAA
>CAYOBD010000299.1:0-2784 GCA_964402005.1 uncultured Eggerthellaceae bacterium | reverse complement strand
ACCGTCACCGTAACGGTGAAGAGCCACCAAGATGAAGTCGCCGAGAAGTTCATGGGCGAATGGCAGACCGATACCGCGACGTGCTCCATTGAGAACATCGGCGGTGGTTTCACGATAACGATCAAGCAGGGTTCCGCTGCGAACGGACAGACCACGTGGACGTATGTGGACTGCTACATCCACGGCGATGATATGGTCTCCGACAGCACTGGCACTAAGACGGTGCCCGACGAAGAAGGCGGCAGCGACCAGACCGAATACACGGATGGCAGTGCAACGTTCTCGATCGACAAGGACGGCAAGCTGATCTGGAAGGACAAGAAGGAAGACGCTGGCAAGGGCCTGAAGTTCGATAAGACGGGCAAGTAAGGCATCCTCAGGTTCCAAGAACTCGGAAAGCCGCCGTCGGCATTTTGCCGGCGGCGGTTTTTGCGCTTGACGCGTCTGCTCGGGGCATTCGCCTGGCACGTTTTCGACGGCTTGGTAGGCAACCGCTTTCAGCGTGTCTTCGACGGCTTGGCCGGCAAAGCCGCTTTCAACGCGGAAGCCTGGCTGACGATGCCGTTTCCAGCGGCCGTTGTTCTACAATAGCCGCATGCTTATCGATGGCTTGGCATATGCGCTCGAGCACTCCGGCGCGGTGGCGTCGTTTTGGGGAAAGCTCGATGCGGGGGAGGATGCGGCGCTCGGCGTCGCGATGTCGGCACGCCCGTTCATGGTCGCAGCCCGCTTCGCCATGCATCCTCAATCTACGCTTGCAGTCATCGCAGGCGAGGATGCTGCTGCGGCGTTCGCCCGCAACATAGCAGCCTATCTGGGCGATGAAAGGGTGCTGCGTTTTCCCGAGCGCACCGATATGCCCGGCTCCTCAGCCAAAACCGATCCGTGCATGGTGGCGAAGAGGCTCATGGCGGCAGATGCGCTTGCAAGCGGCCGCCCCGTGATCGTCGTGGCGAGCGCCCGCGCCTTGCTTCGAAGCCTTCCACCCAGAAGCGCGCGGGTGCACCGTCCGCTCGTGCTGCGCGCCGGCTGCGAACTGGCGGATATGCCGCAAGCGAAGGGGCAGACCCTGGAAGTGTTCGACGACGTGCTGCATGCCCTTGAGAAGCGCGGCTATCAAAACACCGGTGAGCTCGATGGACCGGGGACGTTTTGCACCAAGGGCGGCGTAATCGACGTGTTCCCTGGCAATGCGTCTTATCCGGTACGGCTGGATTTCTTCGGCGATGAGCTGGACGAGATCCGCCAGATCGTTCCCTCAACCAACCAAACCATAACGGCGCTCGACAAGATCGTCATCTACGGTGTGCGCGAGTATTCGTGCGCGCCCGCAGACGCCTTGCGCGTCTCGCAGAAGATCGAGCGCCAAGCCCGTTCGAACCCGTTTTTGCGCGAAATGCTCGAGCGGTTGGAAGGCGGTTTGCATTTCGACGGGGCGGATGCGCTCCTGCCGTATTTGTACGACAGGTTGGAGGGCCTGGGCGACTATACGAACGAGCGGACATGCATCGTGCTCGTTGAACCGCGATCGCTTTTCGACGATGCAGCGCATGCGGCAGACGAGCTGCAGGAGCGGGCGAAAGGTTCGGGCATCCAGGCGAAAAGCCTTTTCAAAGATGCGTCGGAGCTTGATTTCGGTTCTGGTCAGCGAGCGACGTATCTGTCCATCATGCGGGTGGGCGCCGCCTTCGACGACGAATTGCCCGTAAAGCGCGTGGATGTGGCGGGTGATTCGGATAAGCTCTTCGGCCGTCTGCGGCAGCTGGTCGATGCGGATTTCACCGTAGTGTTCTCGGCGCCGCACTACCGTGCGCGCATGGATATGGAGACGGCATTCGTCGACCACGGCCTGCCCATAGTGGAGCGCCTGGATGTGCTCGGCGGCAGCGAGGAGATTTCCGAAGATTCCCGATCGTTGCGATCAAAACTCAAGCGCGGTGTGGTCAATGTTGTGGACGTGGAGATTCCTCTCGGCATGATCATTCCCAAGGCGAAGCTTGCCATGATCAGCGTGACGGACACGCAGGGGGCGGCTACGCACCGCCCGATGCGCACCGTGGATGTCACCGAGATCACGTTCCCGTATGCGCCGGGCGACTACGTCGTGCACGCCATGCACGGAGTCGCGCATTTCGTAGGGCTGGTCAAACAGCAGATCGATGATGTGCAGCGCGACTATCTGCTGCTGGAATACGCCGAGGGCGACAAGCTCTACGTGCCGGTCGAGCAGCTTGACCGCGTGACCCGCTATGTGGGTCCGGAGGGCAGCGACCCGCGGTTGACGCGCTTGAACACGGCCGATTGGTCGCGGGCGGTCGCGCGAGCCCGCGCGGCTACGAAGAAACTCGCATTCGACCTCGTCGACGTCTATGCACGTCGGGCGGCGGTGCAGGGTTTCCGTTTCAGCCCGGATACGCCTTGGCAGCGCGAGATGGAGGATGCTTTCCCCTATCAGGAGACGCCCGACCAGTTGGCGGCCATCGCCGATGTGAAGGCCGATATGCAATCCGCCAAACCGATGGATCGCCTTATTTGCGGCGACGTGGGTTTCGGGAAGACAGAAGTGGCCCTGCGTGCTGCATTCAAGGCGACGCAGGATGCTAAGCAGGTGATGGTGCTCTGTCCGACGACCATTCTGGCGCAGCAGCATTACACCAGTTTTTCGGAGCGCTGTGAGCCGTTCGGCGTGACGGTGGAGGTGCTGAGCCGCTTCCGTACGCCTGCGCAGCAGAAGAAAGCGCTCGAGGGATTCGCCGATGGTTCGGTGGATATCCTCGTGGGCAC
>CAYOBD010000298.1:0-2797 GCA_964402005.1 uncultured Eggerthellaceae bacterium | reverse complement strand
CCATAACCGGTCAGCGTCAGGTGACGGTCGGGGATGAGCTTGATGAACGGCAGGAACTGCTCGGGCTTGGACTTGCAGCGCACGCCGAAGTTGTACAGCTCCATGGCATCCTTCGGATAGCGCATCTTCAGCTCGGCAGCCTCGAACAGCTGGCGACGAAGATCAAGCGCCGCGTTGCAGACGGCACGGCCGCATACAAGCGTGCCGCGCGAGCCCGCCAGACCCTCGTTACGGGGACTGATGCGGGTGTCGGCGTCGGTGTATTCGACGTTCTCAATCGGTACGTTCAGGATCTCGGCGACCATCTTGAGCAAGCTGCTCTTCTGGCCGTTGCCGATCTCGGTTACGTTGACATGCACGCGGATGAATGCCCTGTTCTCATTGAAGAAGTCGGGGACCATGCGCACGTAGGCTTCGCAGAAGCTCTCGCCCGCGTCGCAGTTGCCGATGCAGGCAACGCCGATGCCGCGGACGATGTTGCCGTCCTCGGACTCGTAGGTCGGGACCCCCCAACCCTTCCAGCGGTCGTACCAGCCCCATTGCTCGGCCGACTTGGTGATGGCATCCTTGTAGTCGACCGAACGGGCCGTCCACTCGCGGCCGTCACGCCAGATGTAGCTGTCGCCGGCGGAGACGAAGTTCTTGCGCAGGACATCGATCGGGTCGAAATTGCCTTCGCGCATCGTATGGGCCATCAGCAGGCCCAGGCAAGAGCAGAGCTCCTGGCCACCGTAACCGCGGACGATGCCCGCAGGCAGCTTGTTGGTGGCGACCAGACGCGTGTCCAGATCCCAGTTCGGGCACTTGGCCATGCACAGCTGAGCTTCGCCCAGACCGACGGCCACCTGGCCCTGCGTGCCGTTGCAGAAGCAACCGGTATCGACGGACCACAGGCCCTTGACTGCCCTGAAGTAGCCGTCCTTGTCCATGCCGATCTTGGCCTGGACCGTGGAACCCAGACGGGTCTCATACTCGGTGCACTGCTCGACTTTGGTCTGCATGAACTTCACCGGACGATTGGCCTTCTTTGAAAGAATCAGGCCGAAGTTGATGAGCGTGGTCATCGTTGTCTTGTTGCCGAAGGAGCCGCCGACGTTGAACGCCGTACCCTCGATGTGCGCCGGGATGACAGTGCCGTTGACGATCTGCAGCACCAGCAGGCCCTGGGAGGTAGCCCACACATGGTAGTTATCCTCACCTTCCCATTTGATGATGGCGCCGGGGGTCTCGGCCGACAGCGTGCCGGGCTTCTTGTCGAAGCCGACCGTTGCCTCGGCCACGTATTCGCACTCCTCGAAGCCCTTCTCGACATCGCCCTTCACGTGATGCCACCACGGGCCGCTCGGCTGCATGACCTGATAGCCGCCCGGAACGATGTTGTTCGGGAACTCGTCGTAAAGCTGCGGAGCACCGTCTTTCTGCGCCTCGAGTACGTCGAAAACCGGTTCAAGCACTTCGTACTCGACTTCGATGAGATCGCATGCTTCCTTGGCGATCTCTTCGGTCTCGGCGGCAACGACAGCTACCGCGTCACCGACATAGCGCACCTTGGTCCCGAGAACGGGCTTCTGGGGCGGCCAGCCGAACTTCCAGTCGGGATCGCTGTCCTTGTAGGTGATGATGGCGATGACGCCGTCAAGCGCCTCGGCCTTGGAGGTATCGATGCTCAGGATGTTGGCATGCGGATACGGGGAGCCCTTGACCTTGCCGATGCACACGTTGCTGAGCTGGAAGTCGTCAAGGAACATTGCCTTGCCCTGTACGATATCGGCAGCATCCTTCCTTACCATGGGTTTGCCGACGTACTTGTAGTCCCACTTGCTCTTGATCATTGTTCCACCTCGCTTCCCACAAGGTCCTCGATCGCCTCAATCACGTGATAATGGCTGATGCAGCGACAGAAGTTGCCCGCCAGCGCCTCCTGGAGCTCAGCGCGGCTCGGATGGGGGTTCTTATCGAGAAGCGCGACGCAGGTCATAATGATGCCAGGAGTGCAGAAGCCGCATTGATATGCAGCATGGTCGATGAAAGCCTGCTGAACGGGATGGAGCGCACCGCCCTCGCCCGCAAGACCTTCGATGGTCGTGATGTGCTTGCCCTCACAGTCGAGCGTGAGCACCTCGCACGACGGAACCGCATCGCCATCCATGATGACATTGCAGCAACCGCAAGCTCCATCCTTGCAGGCAATCTTGGTGCCAAACAACCCCAGGCGATTGCGCAGCGTGTCGACCAAAAGCTCGTTGGGCGGTATCTGCCCAAAGAGCGTGCCAACCGAAAACTGGTACTGTCTTCCGTTGACGAAAAACGATACTGCCGGTAGTTTGCCCATTCCTTTCACACCCTCTCTTTCTCGCTCGTTTTCCTCAGGTTTACCCCCAATACCTACTGCTTCTGATTGTAACGCCATCGGGGGGTTTGGCGATGTTCAACGGCATGTTTCTTTTAGATTCACCCAAGGTTTTGTTGCAATCGGCGGGACGTTCGCTCAGAGCAGATATCCCCAGAAACATGGCTGCCTCAAGTTAGCTCCGCTTGGCGGGACGCCCCTGCTGCAGCGGTGTCCCATATGGAGCCAAATCGTTCACTGCCAACAAGAAAAGCACCCCGCTTTGCAGCAGGGTGCTCGGGAAGGGCTAATGCCCGATGGCCTGTTCTGCCGAATGTAAAATTAAGGTCGCCTTAATTTCACATTTGCGTTGCAAATCTTACGCAGCAGGCAGGACGGCGGCGGTGTGCGCCACGTAGATGTCCTGAACGGCAGGAATCTCGCCCAAGCCGGCGATCTGGCACATAA